>NZ_SNXO01000011.1 GCF_004362975.1 Aminicella lysinilytica
TCAATTAACAATGAAAGAGTACATAGACCCGTTCACCGGTAAGAAAAACAGATAACCCTTTAGGGTTTGTAGAGAAAGTGGTGCGGTTGGTGGACCTTTCAATACATCTTAAGATGTGGCAGGTAACAGGCCCTTCTAGGGCCAAAACAAACCACCGGCTGAGCCGGTGGTCATGATTGTTGAAATAAGAGGGATGAGAGTATCACGAAGGATTTGTTCATCAAAAAATACATTGAAATATCAACAAAAACTGCCCACATTTTATTGACTTTGACCAAGTGAAAGAGTACACTAAAAGTAACTTTGTATACATAATATTAGTCAGATAATTTGTGTTTACTTATGTTAAACATAATGCTTAACTAGCATAGTTTGATAGATATTCTATCGGGAAAAGGAGGAGTTAGTAGTTATGAGTACTAATCATGGTACGCCTGCCGATGTTATCAAGAAGATCCTTGATAAATTGCCGGGTGGAGACTGCAAAGGCTTCGGTGGCTGCGGAAAAGCAACTTGTAAAGAGTGTGCTGAGGCTATCGCTGCCGGCGAAAGTGTTGCTCTATGTCCTGCAGCTAAGCAGAGCAAGGTCAATGCTATCGCTAAGATCATGGGAGTTCCTGCTGTAGAGGTGACTGAGAAGATTGCCTTTGTTGCATGTAGCGGAGACGCCGCAGGCAAAGAGAGATTCGCCGGATGCAAATCCTGCGCGGACGCAGTAGACATGGGATTCCAGAGGGGCGAGTGCAAGAGCGGTTGTGTAGGAGTTGGATCCTGCATGGATGCTTGCGAATTCGGTGCAATGAAGCTGGTTGATGGCAATATAGTCATCGATCCGAAGAAATGTAACGGATGCGGAGCTTGTGCCAACGCACAGGTCTGCCCACAGCACGTAGTTCTGATGATACCGGCCGATGCAACCAACTTTATCCCATGTTCTTCCAAGGAAGAAGACGAGGACAAGGTTAGAGAAATCTGCGGATACGGATGTATCGGATGCGGCGATTGCGAGAGGGCATGTCCTGAAGGAGCAATCGAGATCATCGACAATCACGCTGTCATTGATTATGACAAATGCGTAGGCTGTGTAGCATGCACAGTTAAGTGCAAGAAGAAGATCATCGTAGATTCACTGCATGATCTGACTGTACTTAAAGAGAAGGTTGCATTTGTAAGATGCAGCGGTGGATTCAAGCCTAACCAGAAATATGCAGAATTAGGTTATGACGACTGTCAGGCTATAGTAGATAACGTAAATCCTAAGGATTACGATCTCTGCACGACAGGTTGCACAGGAATGGGCAACTGCACCAAGGTGTGCCGTTACGACGCTATTCATGTTGAAGACGGAACAGCAATCGTAGATCCTGAGAAGTGCGTAGGATGCAGAGACTGCACATACGCATGTCCTAAGAATCTGATAACCATCGTTCCTTATAAGGGAATGAAAGTGGTTCCATGTTCATCAACAGATGATTATGAAGAAAAGGCCAAAGTATGTGATTCAGGATGTATCGCTTGCGAAGACTGCAAGAGCAACTGCCCTAACGGAGCAATCTATATGGACGGAAAGCATGCAGTTGTAGATCCTGAGATCTGTGAAGACTGTGAAGTCTGCCAGTACATGTGTCCTAGACACCTCATTCAGAAGCAGGAAGTTCCAGAAGCGAACTATCTGCAGAGGGCAGCACTTGGCTTAACGGAAGGAGAGTGATTAAGGTGAGAAAATTAAAAACAATGGACGGAAACACAGCGGCCGCTCACGTAGCTTATGCATTCTCTGAAGTTGCAGCGATCTACCCGATCACACCATCTTCACCGATGGCAGAGAGCATGGACGAATGGGTTTCCCAGGACAGAGATAATATCTTTGGAGAAAAAGTTAAAATCGTAGAGATGGAATCAGAAGCCGGAGCAGCAGGTGCTGTTCATGGAGCTGTTACAGCTGGATCATATACATCCACATTCACAGCTTCACAGGGATTGCTTCTTATGGTTCCAAATATGTTTAAGATCGCAGCAGAGCAGACTCCTACAGTATTTCATGTAGCAGCCAGAGCCGTATCGACTCACGCTTTGTCAATATTCGGCGATCATTCAGACGTTATGGCATGTCGTCAGACAGGTTTCGCTATGCTGGCATCCAACAGTGTACAGCAGGTAATGGACCTGGCAGCAGTTGCACATCTTGCAACTATCGACGGACATCTGCCTATGCTTCATTTCTTCGATGGTTTCAGAACATCACATGAAAACCAGAAAATCGAGATATGGGACTATGACGAGCTGAAGGATATGGTAAACTGGGATGCAGTCAAGGCATTCAGAGATCACGCTTTGAATCCTAACCATCCTCATTCATTAGGTTCTGCTGAGCAGCCGGAAGCTTTCTTCCAGCACAGAGAATCATGTAATACCGCTTATAACGAGACTCCTGACATCGTTAACGAATACATGCAGAAGATCAACGCTAAGATCGGTACCGACTACAAACCGTTCAACTATTATGGAGATCCTAAGGCAACAGATATCATCGTAGCTATGGGTTCCGTATGCGACGCAGCTGAAGAGCTGATCGACGCAATGATGAAGAAGGGCAAGAAAGTCGGAATCCTGGAAGTACATCTTTACAGACCGTTCTCAGTTAAATACATGCTGGACGTTATGCCTGATACAGTTAAGAACATCGCAGTTCTTGACAGGACTAAAGAGCCGGGCAGCTTGGGCGAGCCACTTTATCTGGACGTAGTTGCAGCTCTCAAGGGCACCAAGTTCGAGACAGCAAATGTTATGAGAGGCCGTTATGGTCTTGGTTCCAAGGACGTACAGCCGGGAGATATCCTTGCAGTATACGAGAATATGGAAAGCAAATCACCTAAGAGCGAATTTACTCTTTCCATCAACGATGATGTTACGCATCTGTCGATCGCTCCTAGCGAGTATCCGGACACAGCACCTGAAGGAACAGTTGCATGTAAGTTCTGGGGACTTGGCGCAGACGGTACAGTCGGAGCTAATAAGAACAGTGTAAAGATCATCGGTGACCACACTGATAAGAAAGTACAGGCTTACTTCCAGTACGACTCCAAGAAATCAGGCGGAGTTACCATTTCCCACCTGCGTTTCGGAGATAAGCCTATCAAATCAACGTATTATGTAATGCAGGCTGACTTCGTAGCATGCCACAACTCTGCATATCTGCAGAAGTACGACATGGTACAGGATGTTAAACCGGGTGGATACTTCCTGCTGAACTGCGTATGGAGCGATGATGAACTTGATGAGCATCTGCCATCAGCTGTTAAACAGTACATCGCTAAGAACGATGTAAAGTTCTACACATGCGACGCAGTATCAATAGCTAAGGACATAGGACTTGGCGCCAGAAGAACTAACTCAGTACTGCAGGCAGCTTTCTTCAAATTAGCTAACATCATTCCTATCGATGAAGCTGAAGGCTACATGAAGGACGCTATCAAGAAGACATACGGCAAGAAGGGCAAGAAGATCGTAGACATGAACATTGCAGCTGTCGACGCCGGTATCAATAACGTACATAAGGTAGACGTTCCTAAGGAATGGGCTAAATGTGCCGATGATGCTGAAGGAGAGAAGCTGGTTGGTCGTGACGATCAGATGACTAAGTTCCTGAACGACGTACTGGTACCTATGGGAACAATGAGAGGCGACAGCATTCCGGTTTCCGCTTATATGGATACTCAGGACGGAGCAGTTCCGGCAGGTACAGCTCAGTTCGAGAAGAGAGGCATCGCTACAGACGTTCCTAAGTGGAATAAGGCTAACTGCATGCAGTGCAACTGGTGCTCATATGTCTGCCCACACGGCGTAATCAGACCTTTCGTTATGACAGAAGACGAGACTGCTCCTGTTAACGGCGATTATCTGAAGATGAAGGGCACTAAGGACAAGTTCTTTACTATGGGAATTTCCGCTCTTGACTGTTCAGGATGCGGATCCTGCGTAGAGGTTTGCCCTGCTAGAAATAAAGCTCTGGAGATGGAGCCTGCTGAGGACGAGATCGTTCAGGCAAATCAGGCTAAGTATGATTATCTCTTCAATAACGTTGAGGAGAAGGAAGTTCCGTTCAAGCCGGATACAGTTAAGGGCTCACAGTTCTTACGTCCGTTGCTTGAGTTCTCAGGCGCTTGCCCGGGATGCGGAGAGTCACCATACGCTAAGCTGATCACACAGCTCTTCGGAGACAGGATGTTCATTGCTAATGCAACAGGTTGTACATCGATCTGGGGCAACAGCGCACCGAGCACACCTTACACAGTAAACAAAGAGGGCAAAGGACCTGCTTGGGCAAATTCTTTGTTCGAGGATAATGCAGAGTTCGGACTTGGTATGACAATGTCAGTACTGTCACGTCGTAACGAGTTGAAGTCAGCAGCAGAAAGACTTGTAGATAAAGTCGGCGTTCCTGCTAAGGCATGGTTAGCAAGCATGGAGGATGCTGAGGCATCCAAGGAAACAGGAGAGATCCTGGCTGAAGCATGTGAGAAACTTGCAGGCAAGAACAAAGATGCTAAGTGGATCGTAGACAATAAGGATCTGCTGAATAAGCCATCAATGTGGATATTCGGTGGTGACGGATGGGCTTACGATATCGGCTACGGCGGATTAGACCACGTTATCGCTTCCGGTTACAATGTAAACGTAATGGTATTCGATACTGAGGTTTACTCAAACACTGGCGGACAGTCATCCAAGTCAACTCCTATGGGAGCTGTTGCCAAGTTTGCAGCATCCGGAAAAGATGTTAAGAAAAAGGATATGGCTCAGATAGCTATGGCTTACGGATATGTATACGTAGCTAAGATCGCTATGGGAGCTAACCCTGAACAGACATTGAAGGCTATCCGCGAGGCAGAGGCATATGATGGACCATCACTGATCATCGCATATGCACCATGCATCAACCACGGAGTTAAGGCTGGAATGAATAAGTCAATGCTTGAGATGAAGAACGCAGTTCGCAGCGGATACTGGAACCTGATGAGATACAATCCGGATCTGGCAGAAGCAGGCGAGAATCCACTGTTCATCGATAGCGCTAAGCCAACTGAGAGTTACAGAGACTTCATCATGGGCGAAGTTCGTTACAACTCACTGAAACTGAAATTCCCTGAGAGAGCAGAAAAACTGTTCAACAAGGCAGAAGAGCAGTCTAAGGAGAGATACGATCACCTCGTTAATGAGAAGAAAAGTCTGGACAACTAGGAAAGGAGGGTTTTGAAAATGAAAAGGTTTGAAATTTTAAGTAAGAGAATGTTGAATGACAACATCACGTGGCTGGTTATCAGCGCACCGTTAGTAGCACGTAAAGCTAAACCAGGTCAGTTCATAATCCTTCGTACTGACGAGTATGGTGAGAGAATTCCTCTTACCATGGCCGGACATGATTCGAAGAAGGGTACTATAGACCTGATATACGCAGCAGTAGGCAGAACTACTATGCTTATGGATCAGCTGGAAGTAGGAGACTGCTTCGCTGATATCGTTGGACCTCTGGGAAAACCGACCGAAATGGAAGGTCTGAAGAAGGTTTGCGTAGTTGGAGGCGGAACAGGAAACGCTCTGGCATATCCTCTTGCAAAAGGTATGCATGACGCAGGAATCGAAGTTGACATGATCACAGGATTCAAAAACAAGGATCTGGTTATCCTTCAGGATGAGTTCAAGGCAGGAACAGACAACCTTTATCTGGTAACAGATGACGGAACTGCCGGTGAGAAGATGTTCACTACGGTTAAACTGGAAGAACTGATCGCAGCAGGAAATGATTATGACGAGATCGTAGCAGTAGGACCTCCGATCATGATGAAGTTTACCTGTGAGATCGCTCAGAAGCATGGAATCAAATCCATCGCTTCCCTGACAGCTTACATGATCGACGGAACAGGAATGTGCGGCGGCTGCCGTTGCAACATCGGCGGAGAAGACAAATTCGTCTGCGTTGATGGACCTGATTTCGACGGTTCACTGGTTGATTGGGATGAGCTTATCCAGAGAAGTGCATATTACTCAGATCAGGAAAAGTATGACAGAGAGCATGTATGCCGCCTGACAGGAGGTGTTCGTTACAATGATTAATTTACAGAGAGAAAAGAATCCAATGCCTGAACAGGCACCTGACGTTCGTAATAAGAACTTTCTGGAAGTAACCCTTGGATATACAGAGGAACAGGCAATCAATGAAGCGCTGAGATGCGTTAAATGCCGCAAAAAGCCTTGTATGGATGGTTGCCCGGTAATGGTAAAGATTCCTGAGTTCGTAGCTAAGGTAGCAGAGGGAGAATTTGAAGAGGCTTATCAGATCATAAGCGAGACAAGTTCACTTCCTGCAATCTGTGGACGTGTATGCCCGCAGGAAAACCAGTGCGAGGGCGTTTGCGCTCGCGGCGTCAAAGGTATGCCTGTAGCAATCGGCCGTTTGGAGAGATTTGTTGCTGACTGGCACGCTGCCAACTATGGTGACGAAGAAATCAAGCCTGCAAAAGGCAACGGTCATAAGGTAGCTATCGTAGGAGCAGGCCCTGCAGGACTTGCTTGTGCCGGCGACCTGATCAATAAAGGTTATGAAGTTACAGTCTTCGAAAGTCTGCATAAGACCGGCGGAGTACTGGTATACGGCATCCCGCAGTTCCGTCTTCCTAAGGAGATCGTAGCTGCTGAGGTTGCTAAGCTTGAAGCAAAGGGCGTTAAGTTTGAAACTGATGCCATTGTCGGAAGAGCTATTACAGTTGATGAGCTGATCAAAGAAGAAAAGTTCGAGTCCGTATTTATCGGAACCGGAGCTGGACTTCCATCGTTCATGAACATCCCGGGAGAGAACCTTCTGGGCGTTGTATCGGCCAATGAGTACCTGACCAGGATCAACCTGATGAAGGCTTATAAGGACGAATATGACACACCAATCATGCATCCTAAGAGGATCGCAGTAGTTGGAGGCGGAAACGTTGCTATGGATGCTGCCAGATGCGCTAAGCGTATGGGAGCTGAAGCAGTATATGTTATCTATCGTCGTTCAGCTGAAGAGATCCCTGCAAGAGCAGAAGAACTTCATCATGCAATAGAGGAAGGCATCATCTTCCATTATCTGACCAACCCTGTACAGGTTCTTGGCGATGATAAGGGAAATGTTACCGGAATCGAATGTGTAAAGATGGAACTTGGTGCTCCTGATGCATCAGGAAGAAGAAGGCCAATAGAGATCGAAGGATCAAACTTTGTTGAGGACGTTGACTATGTGATTATGTCCATAGGAACCAAACTTAACAAGCTGATTCTGGATACTACTGACAATCTGAAAGCTAATGAAAGAGGCGGAATCGGCACAGACGATAAGGCTGAGACCAACCGTCCTGAGATCTTTGCAGGCGGCGACGCTGTAACAGGCGCAGCTACTGTAATCAAGGCTATGGGAGCAGGCAAAACTGCTGCCGCAGGAATCGATGAATTCCTGAGCAAATAAGGCCAATTAATATCATTAGTATAAATCACCAAAGAGAGCGCGGAGCCAATGGCTCCGCGCTCTTGCTAATATATAGTATGTGATCCTGTCCACTATATAAACACTTCCGGATCTCTGCGATCCGCTGCCAGTTTTCCTATCTTCTTGGCGACGCTGCCGTATATCAGGCCTGAGAATCCTCGGGCGCCTGTCGGGCAGTGGGCCACACAGGCACAGCAGCCGATACATTTGGTCTCGTCGACCTTCTTAGGCTTTTCTCTGGATATGGCGTGGACAGGGCAAATTTCAACGCAGGTCCTGCATTTGGTGCATTTGTTCGATGCGGCCGGCACCAGAGTGCGCTTGCTGTACTCCGGGAAAGGTCTTTCACCCGGGACTTCCAGCAGCTGGTACGCATTATGATCATACTTGGCCAGCTTTTTGTTACACTTGGAAGCAAAATCCTTGGCTGCATGCAGATCCTTTTCATCAGGGCGATCTTTTGCGATTTCCGGGAAAAGTGAATGCCTGGCAATGAAAGCGCCGGCAGCGACTACGTCCAGGCCCTGAGATGAAAGCAGGTCTTCCATTTCCAGCAAAGCGCTGCCGTAATCGCGGTTGCCATAGACGGCCACTATGATCGCAGGCCTGCCGTTGCCGTGGATGTGCTTGACTGAGTTCACACAGTATTCCGGTATCCTGTTGGAATAAACCGGCATCACAAGCAGGAGCGCCTCGTCTGGGGCTATAGTCAGCTTTTTCTCCAGGCGCCTGTCCATGAGACTGTGATATTCTTTGACTCCATCTAAACCGCCGGCAATGCTGGTGGTTATTCTTTTGGTCCCACCTGCAGGGCTAAAATACACGACTTTGATAGTTTTCATTTCCATACCTCCGAGTAAGTTGAATTTAATTACATTATAGCACAATATATTAATTTACATAGATTTTACTTAAATGAGATTACACTTTTTACATTCCTTGAGTATTATAGCATTGTAAACAGAAAGACAGAAATTATATGAATGATTCAAGGAGGATCACAAGAATGGAAAAGAACAGGTTATTAAAGAATTTAAAGAAGACTCTGGCGGTGGGAGCTATCATCGTAATGGCAGCATCGCTGTTCACAGCCTGCGGGAACAAATCGGACAGCAGCAGCGACAGCAGCGGCATGACCGGCGAGATCAGCGTAGTATCCAGAGAAGACGGATCGGGCACCAGAGGAGCTTTCATCGAACTATTCGGCATAGAGGTCAAGAAAGATAACGGCGATAAGGTAGACAAGACAATCAAGTCGGCGGAAGTCACCAACAGTACGGCAGTAATGCTGCAGACGATAAAGGGCAACGAGAAAGCCATCGGATATGTTTCCCTGGGATCAATGAGCGATTCAGTCAAGGCTCTGAAGGTCGACGGAGAAACCGCTTCGGTAGAAAACGTCAAGAGCGGTGACTATAAGGTGTCCAGGCCATTCAATATAGTAACAGGCAAGAAGACAAACGCAGCAGCCAAAGACTTCATAAGTTACATTAACAGCAAAGAAGGACAGGCTATAGTAGATAAGGAAGGCTATGTCAGCGAAGACGCTACCGATTCCTACGCCAAAAGCGATGCGTCAGGAAAAATCGTCGTAGCAGGTTCATCATCGGTAACGCCGCTGATGGAGAAACTGGCTGAAGCATATAAGAAAGTCAACTCAGATGTAAAAGTCGAGGTACAGCAGTCAGATTCGACTACGGGAGTTACCTCAACTATCCAGGGAGTATGCAACATAGGAATGGCTTCAAGAGAACTGGAAGACTCTGAGAAAGCCAAGGGAGTCAAATCCCAGGAAATCGCCAGAGACGGCATCGCAGTCATAGTCAACAGAAGTAACGGACTGTCAGATATCACATCTGATCAGGTAAAACAAATCTACACAGGTAAAATAACTGATTGGTCGGAGATCAAATAATCATGAACAATAGTTTTAAAGAAAAAGCCATGCAGCTGGTATTCTTACTGGCCGCATGTGCTTCCATAATCGCAGTTATACTCATCTGCGTCTTCATGTTCGGTAACGGAATACCGGCCATGTCGAAAATAGGAATAGTGAACTTCCTGACGGGGACCCTCTGGGAACCTTTTGCGGATGTTTACGGCATCCTGCCAATGATCGTAGGCAGCATATATGTAACAGTCGGCGCCATTATCATAGGCGTACCTGTGGGCATATTCTGCGCGGCCTACATGGCCAGGTTCTGCGGCCCGCTCCAGTACAAAGTACTCAAACCGGCTATTGACCTGCTGGCAGGCATACCGTCCATAGTCTACGGATTTTTCGGTCTGGTTGTCATAGTGCCGATCATGAAGGACATTTTCGGAACCAGCGGCAAAGGAATACTTACAGCATCGATAATGCTGGGCATAATGATCCTGCCGACTATAATAACTGTCTCGGAATCGGCTATAAGGGCCGTGCCGGAAAGCTATTATGAAGGCTCTCTGGCTCTGGGCGCGACACACGAACGCAGCGTATTCGCCACACTGATACCGGCGGCAAAGTCAGGCATCACGGCGGCTGTGATCCTGGGCGTAGGCAGAGCCATAGGAGAGACCCTGGCTGTGTCTATGATCATAGGAAACCAGGCCATAATGCCGGATAGCATCCTAAGCGGCGCCAGGACCATGACCACAAACATCGTCTTGGAAATGGGATACGCCACAGGCATACACAGGCAGGCCCTCATCGCCACCGGCGTGGTACTCTTCGCATTCATACTCATAATCAACCTTTTGTTCACACTGATCAAGGAAAGGAGCGCTCGAAATGAATAAACTGTCAGCATACAAAGGCAGACCAGGCTCCCTTGCCCTGAGGATCATGGTTGACCTGTCGGCTGCCCTGACCGTGCTGGTACTGGTAGCCCTGGTAGGTTACATTTTGTACAAAGGTATACCTAACCTGCATCTCGATCTTTTCCAGTGGACATACACGACGGATAACGTGTCCATGATGCCGGCCATAATAAACACATTGACCATTACATTTTGTTCGCTGCTGGTGGCAGTACCTTTCGGGGTGTTTTCGGCGGTTTACCTGGTGGAATACGCCGGCAGGGGGAACAAGCTGGTCAAGGTGATCAGGCTGACGACGGAGACTCTGTCGGGGATACCGTCAATCATATACGGCCTTTTCGGATTTCTGTTCTTCGTAGTAGCTCTGGGATGGAGCTATTCGATACTGGCAGGAATTATGACCCTGGCCATAATGATACTTCCTCTGATAATGAGAACCACGGAGGAAGCCCTGAAGGCCGTGCCGGACACATACCGCGAGGGCAGCTTCGGCCTTGGAGCAGGAAAGCTCAGAACCGTTTTCAAAGTGGTGCTCCCATCTGCAGTACCGGGCATTCTGGCGGGTGTCATACTGGGAGTGGGCAGGATCGTCGGCGAGACGGCGGCTTTAATATACACGGCAGGAACCGTGACCGGTGTCGCATCAAGTCTCCTTTCATCGGGAAGGACCCTTTCAGTGCACATGTACGCACTCCTCTCCGAGGGACTCTACATGGATCAGGCTTATGCGACGGCCGTGGTACTGCTGATAATGGTAATAATAATCAACGCCATCTCAAGTCTGGTGGCGAAAAAGGTGGCCGGTAAGGCTGCATGATAGAAAGGAATGTAATGGATAAATTTACGATAAATGATCTGAATCTGTACTACGGCGATTTCCATGCCCTGAAGTCGGTGAATCTGCATCTTCCGGCCAAGGAAATCACGGCTTTCATAGGTCCCAGCGGCTGTGGCAAGTCTACTCTGCTGAAGACACTGAACCGTATGAACGATCTGGTAGAGGGCTGTAAGATCACGGGACAGGTAATGCTGGACGGAGGGGATATCTACGCGCCGAAAACCGACGTTAACCTGCTTCGCCGTAATGTGGGCATGGTTTTCCAGAAACCTAATCCCTTTCCTATGAGTATTTTCGATAATGTGGCTTACGGGCCGCGGACTCATGGAATAAGGTCCAAGCTGGAACTTGAGGAGATAGTTGAAAAATCTCTGAGGGATGCGGCTATCTGGGATGAGCTTAAGGACAGATTGAAGAAAAGTGCCCTGGGGCTTTCAGGTGGTCAGCAGCAAAGGCTATGCATAGCCAGGGCTCTGGCTGTGGATCCTGAGGTGCTACTCATGGACGAGGCTACAAGTGCTCTGGATCCGATTTCTACAAGTAAGATAGAAGATCTGGTCCTGGAGCTGAAGGAAAAGTACACTATAATAATGGTGACTCATAATATGCAGCAGGCTCTTAGGATTTCTGATAATACGGCCTTCTTCCTGCTGGGTGAGGTCATCGAATACGATAAAACTGATAAACTCTTCTCTGTTCCTTCTAACAAGAAGACAGAGGATTATATTACAGGGAGGTTTGGCTGATGAGAAACAGATTCGACGCAGAACTGGCTCAATTGAATGTAGAACTGATAAAAATGGGGAGCCTGTGCGAGCTGGCTATAACGGACGCTATGAGCGGGCTTCTGGAGGATAAGGATGAGCTCCTGAAGTTGGTTAAGGAAACGGATAATGAAATCGATGAGAAGGAAAGAGAAATAGAGAATATGTGCTTCAAACTCATGCTTCAGCAGCAGCCTGTGGCACGTGATATGAGGACGATTTCCGCGGCTCTTAAGATGATAACGGATATGGAGCGAATAGGAGATCAGGCTTCTGATATTGCCGAGATAGCCGAGTACATTGAGGGCGATGATTCCAAGCATCATACGCACCTGAAGTCTATGGCTGAGTCTTCGGCGGCTATGGTGAGGGCGGCTATCAAGTCTTTCGTGGACAAGGATCTTGACCTGGCATATAAGGTGATGAAGGATGACGACATAGTCGATGGACATTTCGAGGAAATGCGTAAGGATCTTATCGAACTGATCAGGGGCGAGGAGACGAGTCCTGAGTTGTGTGTGGATCTGCTTATGATCGCCAAGTACTGCGAGCGTATCGGAGATCACGCTGTGAATATCGCTGAGTGGGTGGAGTTCTCTATTACGGGGGTGCACCTGAGCGAGGAACTGCGCGATCCCATCTGATCCGCCCGCTGGGAGACCTAACCCGACGAAGTATGAGTCGTTGGTAGGTCCCCTGTCAGGACCGCAGTGCTTTAGCACGTGGCGGTCTACGGCTCTCTTCGTGCGCATGCCACCATTTGTTTCGCCGTCAAACAGCGTAACGTGTTTAGCTGCCTTTCCCGCTCGTCTGCGGCTATGGCTGCTATTGCTCCTGCGGAATCGCGGGCGGATCAGATGGCTCGCGCACCTTATATTATTGATTTGGTCGTATACGTGCGTGCCCGCACGTATAGCCCTGTATTTAGGGATGGAGGTGCGTTCTAGAGATTCTTAAATTGATTTACGCACTTATCAGTGATTCTCAGAGGATGGAGGTGCGCGTATTGGAATTCCAATGATTTGCCGCGCACGTATAGGCTGTTTTAGAGACCTGGAAGTGCGTTTTCTGTCTGATATGGTTCCATATAATCCCAATCAAGGAAGTTATAACCAGTAACGCGCACCTCGACCCCTTTGAATGGGTCAATAAGTGCGATTTTGGTTTACAATAACAAAAAATCCGCACTATCGTTCTGGGTATCAGCCTAATACGTGCGCGGTACAATCACATAGTCTTTTCAGACTGATTCTTGCGGGGCTGGAAACATCAACGACCATCTTCAATCTCTTGCAATCGCAAGGTATCAATAAAAGAGGAGCAGATATGATATAATATCATATCTGCTCCAAGGGAATTTGGGTTTGTAATTTTTATTGTCGATTAGTAAACTAATTTTCAAGCTTATGCGTCTTTTTCGTCTTCTGCATTCTGAGCAGTTTCCTTAACTTTTTCAGCATTTACCTGCTTCTTAAGTCTTACATTTGGCTCTGATGGAAGTCTGAACAGAGGTATGAACCTGTCAAGACCGGTCAGGGTCAGTATAAGCAGTGAAGCTACGGCAATCATAGCCATGAAGTTGAACTTGATAAAGTCCGTATTTACAAAGTGATATAGCGGATATACGTTGGCTGCTATACCTACATAGAAACCAAGATATACGTGCCATGGAATAAGCTGTGATCCGAATACGCCCATAGCGTCTCCGAAGGTAGCATTCCTGAGTTTGAGCTTGTACATATCCTCTTCGCTTGCTTCAACGTTCTTGTCGGTGATGTCCTTGATGATAGGTCCGATAGTTACGATCTGAGCCATTTCATCAGACAGAACGGCATTTCCGCCGATACAGAGAAGACCGTTGCAGAACATCAGCTGTCTTACATTCTTGGAGATGTACACTATACCCCTGGCGAGAGGCTCGAAGGCATTCATTTTGCCCATGATTCCGCCGAAGGCAGCAACCCACATCATCATTACGACAACCCATGAACCTGCGCTTGCGAATCCGTCCATGCACTGGTCGAGATAGCTCTGAAGTCCACCCTTGAAGAAGGTCGTAGTTCCTGCAGGAAGTCCCAGCAGATATGCGGACAGGATGCCTGAACCGATGCAGGCAAATGTATTTACTCCGGCAACGGCAAGGCCGATAACCAGAAGTAGAGGAACGATCATGTAATAAGGAACGCTTCCGCCTACCTGACCGAGAAGGTCAAGAGCTTCAGGTCTCTTAGTTGAGAGATAATCGAGAGCACTCTGTGGAATGCTGTCCATAACTCCGCTCGGATCTACATCAGTGGTTGGAAGTCCCATTACTGTACCTGCTACGAAGAAGCAGATAACTGCCAGTATCAGACAGATAATGGACCATACTCCCTGAGTTCTGATTCTGTCAACTACCTCAACGCCCTGGATTCCGGAAGATACGATAGTCGTATCGGAGATCAGGCCGATGTTGTCGCCGAAGCATGCTCCGCCGGCAATAGCACATGTTGTCAGAAGCAGACAGCCGTCATTGATGCAGTTAGGGTCTACTATATGGCACAGCCACAGGAAGATCGGAGCGCACGCTGCGAATGTTCCCCATGAAGTACCTGTTGCAACAGACAGGATAGCTGTAACGGCGATTCCGACTACGGCTACTGTTCTTGCTGTGATTCCCATTGAAAGGGCAATGTTGATTACTGTGGCTCCAACGCCCGTTGACATGAAGGCACTTGCCATAGCATAGGCAAACATCAGGATGAAGAGGGCAACGATGATATTGCCTACACTCTTGATGGATGCGTCGATGCAGTCCTTGAATGTCAGTTTTTCTGTGATCCTTGCAACTATTACCGCTACGATGGTGGCAATAGGGGCAGCGATGAGGGCGTCCTCACCGACAACGGCCATCAGATAGGCCAACACTATGACCGGCAGAAATTTTGCGATTCCTTTTACTACTTTCATTTAAAATAACTCCTTTAATAATAATTAACAACGTCTTTACATGTAAAGCAAGCACTGTGCCAAGATTGAAAAAGATTTAACAAAGGGGTACATGTGTTTGATTTGCAGGGATGCAAGGGATAGGCGAAGGTTGTATATAACAAAGGGCAGCCTGGGGTTTGTCTCAAATGTGAGACAAAAGGCTTATTTTTTGTATCAAAATTGGGCCAAAAGTATTGACTTCAACTATGATATATGGTGAAATGTAAGGACTTGCTATTTACAGGAGATTTACAATGAAAAAAGAGTGCGGACTCGGACGAGTCCTGGAACCTAAGGAAACAGTGCCGGCCAGTGCATGGAAGGTAGACAACAGCAGAGACTTGCGAAAGGGTGAAGCCCGGATCGCCATTAAACTCATAAATATAGAATGGGACAGCTTTCAGCAGATATGCAGTAGCTGCGGTTACGATGACGAGAAAATCAAGGCGAAAATTTTATATATAATCGAACGCCGCGGCAAGCTCCACAACCCCTTCACCAGCACCGGCGGAGTTTTGCTCGGCGTGGCCGAGGAGGCTTACGACGGACAATTCCCGGGGAAAGATGTTGCCGGCGGTGATATGGTGTACTGCACGTCATCAATGACAGGCATACCTTTGTACATAGATGAAATCACAGGCATAGATTATAACTACGGGCAGATCAGCTGCGCAGGCTACGCCATTGTCTTCGAGACATCGCGCCTGGTAAAAGCCAGGAAAGACCTTCGCAATAATTATACCCTGGCGGCTCTTGACGAGGCGGGGAATCTTTACGGCGCCCATCAGATGGCCGTAGACGACGGAGCCAGATACATAGCCATAATAGGAAAAAACACATTCACTACGGCTGTATTCGGAGCAGCTCTGCGGAAAGCCATGGGACCGGAATGCAGGATCGTAGCAATCATGGACAAGTATTTAAGGGGAAGCCTCAGCGAGGCAGAGGTCAATCAGACCCTGAGGCCCTTGATACGTGAGACATATTTCCTGGATCTGACTGAGCCGATTGCGGCGTACAGGGAGATGAAGAAGAAGGAAACTATCGCAGGGTCATTTGATCTGGTTATAATAACTGAAGATATTTTCGGGGCCGAGGCTCTGGCTGTCATGCTGGCGAAAACAAAGGGAGGCCTGTATTTCACGTCTATTGCCAATCATTACGGTTCGGCGCAGCTGGCAGCGGAGAATCTTGGCAAGGTGGTGAATATGTACGCCTTCGACCAGTTCGTGGAAAACTATCATAAATTCACTCTGGACCTGATAGAGTTCACGCAGTTTAAACTGGAAGAAATCAATAATTTATATGAAAAGAAGAAAAAGATAAGCCGGCTTACGAAGAGCCGCAGCAAGGAAATCAGTATCAATAAGGCTGGCCGGGATGATGACTTCATTTACAGCAGCGAGGTCACCAGAAATCTTATGGATGAGGTGCTGAATATAGCCAGATTTGACTGCAACGTCATAATACAGGGAGAGACCGGAGTCGGTAAAGAGAAGGTCCTTTCTCTGATACATCAGAACAGTGAGCGCAGGAACAATCCTTGTATCAAAATCAACTGCGCGACTATACAGGAAAGTCTCGGTGAGTCGGACTTCTTCGGCTATGAAGAGGGCGCATTTACGGGAGCCAGATCATCGGGCAAAGCGGGATATTTCCAGTTGGCCAACAACGGCATCCTGTTTCTGGATGAGATAGGGACACTGTCTCTTAACCTTCAGACTAAGCTTCTGCGTGTGCTCCAAGAGAATCAGTTCTATAAGGTCGGAGGCACTGTTCAGCAGGATGTCAATGTCCGCGTGATCTGCGCTAACAATATTCCTTTGAAGGGCCTTGTGGACGAGGGACGGTTCAGGGAGGACCTTTACTACAGATTGAATATATGCACTATCGATGTGCCGCCGCTACGGGAGCGCCGGGCTGACATACTGGTTCTGGCCGAGGGCTTCGTTAAAAAATGGAACAAAAAGTATGGCGTGGACAGGGTCTTGTCGCCGGAGGCGTTGAATGGTCTATACAATTATTACTGGCCGGGCAATGTCAGGGAGTTGGAGAATGTGGTGCACAGGCTTATAATCGGGAGTACGGGTGTTGTGATAAACGGAAATGCTGTTGATGATATTCTCAATGAGGATGCTTACGGGGATATGATGATGAATGTGAAGCAGCGTGTGGAACGGACTTCTGAGTTGAATTTCGATGAGCTGATGGCGCAGCAGGAGAGGCGGATAATAGAGTATGCTCTCCGCAAGGAGGGGACGACCAGGGGCGCGGCGAAGTTGCTGGGTATGTCGCATTCGACGTTCTCCCGCAAGAAGATCAAGTGCGGATTATAGGGCCGGCCGCCACTTCCGCTTCACTAGTCCTCGTGCGTGAACAGCCCCTAGCGACTTATAAAACCAAGAATAGAGCACTATGCAAACTCGTTGAATCGAGAGAGCCTTTTCAAGGCTCCAAAGGGTGACCCTTGAGGAGATCATACGAGTACGACCTCCTCTTCGTATTCACCCTTTGCTTCAACTTCAAACAGTGCATAGTGCTTACTATTCTTGTCGTTTTATTTCGTCGGGGGCTGTATCTACTCCTGCGGGATCGTTCAGCGGAAGGACGGCCGGCTGGTTGAAAGTGACTTGGATTTTAGCTTTAATTGTAATTTGCTTCCGCATTCTAATTTTGCGTGTCATTTTCGCTTCGCTTTGAGACCTAATTCGACGGAAGACCCAAGGAGTTGCCTATTGACAACTCCTTTAAATTGCAATTACTCAGGTGAAATCATGCAAGTATGTTTCACCATCGCATTGCAATTTGTTCCGTCTTCAGACAGCGCGGCACATTAGGCTGCTCTTCTTGCTCGTCTGCGACTATGGCTGTATCTACTCCTGCGGGATCGTTCAGCGGAAGGGCGGCCGGCTGGTTGAAAGTGACTTGGATTTTAGCTTTAATTGTAATTTGCTTTTGCATTCTAATTTTGCGTGTCATTTTCTTTCCACTTTGAGACCTAACCCGACGGAATACCCAAGGAGTTGCCTATTGACAACTCCGGGTGAAACTGCTCCAGACCCGCAAGAATCACTAATTCTTGCGTGCGGTGTATATGGTAATTTAAAACATATTGCGCGTAGTGGGCACCGCCAAATAATGTTGTTGATGAGAGTGATCGCTGGCGCGGAAGGGCATGAAAAGGGCCGCTGCTTGGCATGGCAACGGCCCTTTCCTTGGGGTAGACAATTATATCGGATTACTTTCTTTCTTTGTCTATCTCTGAAACTATGTCATCCATTCCTGTGATATTATCTGTTGAGAAATCACAGTCTTTAAGAGGGACGATCTTTGTTTTCTTTATTACCTTATACGGAATAAAGAATGCTAGGAATACGAAGATTCCAAGGTACATACCAAATGCGGACATCCAGTTCCCTGCCAGTATATCCTGGTAATCCTGGAAGAGGATAACTATAGCGCACAGTAGAAATGCGAAGATAGGGCCAAATGGATACAGCGCTGCATGATACTTGAATTCGTGAGGGCTGTGACCCTGAGCTACCCAGGCTTTTCTGAATCTGTAATGACTTATAGCGATTCCCAGCCAAGCAATGAAGCCGGCCATTCCGGAACCATTTACCAGCCATAGATATACGCCGTTTTCTCCGCCTGTCAGATAAAGTACGAAGCAGAGAAGAGCAAAACCAGCTGTAAAGTACAGGCAGTTTATAGGAACGCCTCTGCTGCTCAGCTTGCTGAGGAAGGAAGGCGCCTTGCCCTCTTTAGACAGAGCGTATAACATTCTGGATGATGTGTATAATCCTGAGTTACCACAGGACAATACGGATGTAAGTATTACTGCGTTCATTACTGAAGCAGCTGCTGCAAATCCTGTTCTTCTGAGAACCAGTACGAATGGACTCATTGCGATGTTGTCAGTAGCGCCTGACAGCAGGTTAGGATCTGTGTAGGGCAGGATAAATCCGATTACTGTAAGAGCTCCTATATAGAAGATCAGAATACGCCAGAATACAGTTTTAATAGCTTTAGGTACGGCTACGCCAGGATTTTCGGTTTCGCCTGCTGCAACGCCGACGATCTCGGTTCCCTGGAAGGAGTAGCCTGCTGCCATGGTGATTCCGAATATTGCAAGGAATCCGCCGTGGAATGGAGCGTCTCCGTTGACCCAGTTATCAAATAGATGACCGCCTTCAGGACCGCCCTTCATGATACCTAGTATCATCAGTACGCCTATGATCAGGAATACTACTATGGTGACTACTTTGATGCCGGCAAACCAGAACTCTGCTTCGCCGTAACCGCGGGCACCGAGGATATTCAGTCCGAACAGCAGAGCCAGGAACAGTATGCTCCAAATGGCACCGTGGATGTTCGGGAACCAGTATCCCATTACGATAGCTCCTGCTACCATTTCACTGGCAACTGTGATCGCCCAGTTATACCAGTAGTTCCAGCCAAGGGCAAAGCCCAGGGTAGGATCGACGAATCTCGTCGCGTAAGTTTCAAATGAACCTGAGACCGGCATATATGTGGCCATTTCTCCAAGACTTGTCATCAGGAAAAATACCATAGTGCCGATAACAGCGTACGCAAGAAGCGCACCGCCTGGGCCAGCTCCGGAAATAGAACTGCCTGAGGCTACGAACAGGCCGGTGCCTATAGCACCGCCTATGGCGATCATGTTAAGATGTCTTGGCTTCAAGGCACGGTTAAGATGTTCACCGTCGTTTCCTTTACTCATAAATAATTCCCCCATTCTTTTCAGAATTTTATTTAGTAAAATAAAAAATGCATGTCTGTCAGATAACGCACATTATTTGACTTCACAAGTATAGACCTTAACGCATAAACTTACAATAATATTTCGGTCATTCTATTTATAGCAGTATTTTATAAAATGAGGCGTAACAATAGCAATTACATAGATATATAAGCAAATTGGTATTTGACATCATGTAATTACTTGATTTTGTATATAAGTAAATGATGAATAAATATACACTATTACTAAGGGAAAACATAAGAAACCTTAAGGTGTAACACGTGACCCATTTGTGGTATAATGAATCTATAATAACTTAGATATAAGGAGAGCCCATGGATAAAGTATTCGGACTTGAGAGAGTCCTGGAGCCGACAGGAGTATTTCCTCCTGTGGCCTGGAAAATAGATAACGGCAGAGAACTCAGAGAGGGTGAAGCACGGGTAGCCCTGGAACAGGTCCATCTGGAGTGGGATAATTTTCAGCAGATATGCAACAGCTGCGGTTTTGAGGAAGATAAGATCAAGGCCAAGATCATGGACATAGTGGATAAACGAGGCAAACTGCAGAATCCATTCACTGGATCCGGCGGGGTTTTCATGGGGAGAATTGAGGAAATATCAGACGACTTCGGACCTGATGCCGATCTAACCGTAGGAGAGCGCATATGCTGCATTACATCTCTTGGAGGCATCCCCATAAATATTGAAGAGATATTTGACATCGACTACGACTACGGTCAGTTCAAATGCAGGGGATACGCCATAATTTTCGAGGCTTCGCCTGTATTTAAAGTTGATCCGACACTGGAAGCCAACTACACTCTGGCGGCTATTGATGAAGCCGGCAGTATAGCCGGGTCATTTGATATAGCCACAGATCATCAATGTAAGAATGTAGCTATCATAGGCAGAAATGTACATACCTGTCTTCTATACGCGGCAACTCTTCGCGAGGCTATTGGACCGGAATACAATGTAATTGCCGTTATGGACAAGTATTATACTCAGGACATTCCAAAGGAAGAATTGGAACAGGTCATGAGACCACTCATTAAGGAGACGTTTTTCGTAGATCTCAGCGAACCGGTCAGGTCTTATGAGGAAATTGTCAGCAAGATCAGCAATTTCAAGCAGCTGGATCTGGTAATAATCACAGAAGATATTTCCGGATCAGAGAGCATTGGTATGCTCCTTGTCAAACCTTTCGGCTGTGCATATTTCACATCCTTCGCTAACAACTATAGTAAGGCTGTGCTTTGCGCGGAGTCTATGGGGAAAGTGGTGCTTACCTATGCCTTCGACCAGTTCGTTCAGGATTATCCGAAGTTTACCATGCAGATAGTCCACGCCCTGAAGCCTAAACTTGAAGAAATCAACAGAATGTACAGGTCATATAAGGGCATCAACAGGATCACCAAGAGCCGTGCCAGGAGCCAGGAAATCAAGAACGCCGGCAAGGAAGATGACTTTGTTTACCAGGACATAGTAACCAGCAGCATGATCAAGGAAGTAATGAATATTGCCAAGTATGACTGCAATGTCATCATTCAAGGTGAGACCGGCGTCGGCAAAGAAAAGGTTTTGTCACTAATCCATCAGAACAGTTCCAGACGGTCCAAGCCCTGCATTAAAATAAACTGTGCTACAGTTCAGGAAACTCTGGCTGAGTCAGAGTTCTTCGGCTATGAGGCAGGCGCATTTACGGGAGCTCAGGCCAAGGGCAAGGAAGGATATTTCGAGCTGGCCAATGAAGGAATACTGTTCCTGGATGAAATCGGGACACTGTCTATGAATATGCAGTCAAAGCTTCTGCGAGTCCTGCAGGAAAGCCAGTTCTACAGAGTCGGAGGTACCAAGCAGATCTCTGTCAACGTGCGGGTCGTCTGCGCTAACAACGTGCCCCTGCGCAAACTGGTAGACGAGGGGAAATTCCGTGAGGACCTCTATTACAGGCTGAATATCTGCACGATAGACGTGCCGCCCCTGAGAGAAAGGCGGGCTGATATTTTGATCCTGGCGGAGACTTTCGTAAAAGGCTGGAACAAAAAGTACGGTATGGAAAAGGAACTGTCGCCGGACGCTCTCAACAGTCTGTACAATTACTACTGGCCGGGGAATGTCAGAGAACTGGAGAATATTATCCACAGGCTGGTCATCAGCAGTGAAAACATAGTTATAACCGAAGAAGAAGTGGATGCTATCTTAAACGAGAATGCCTACGGTGATCTGGTGAACAGTGTGAAGAAGAGTTACAATATGGATGAACACCTGAACTTCCATCAGATGATGGATCAGCAGGAGAAGCAGATAATAGAATATGCCCTCAGGAAAGAGGGAACTACGCGGAAGGCAGCGAAAATGCTGGGATTGCCACAGACCACCTTCGCGCGGAAGAAACTCAAGTATGACCTGTGAGAAAAGAGTTAAACTATGATGAGAGAAGAAGCAATTTATATCATTCTGCGGAAGACATTGACGGACAGAGGCTTTCTTAAGGAAGTAGGATATAACAAAAAGCAGATGGAGAGTTATCTGGCTAAGGTGGATCTGAAGTCCATGGCTGAAGACATGTCCAGCATGGTCGATGAAAAGGGCAGATATCACATAGAAGATGTGTGCTCTATAGCCACCGCCTACTTTGAATGCCTGGAGAATATACCAGAAGAGGGTTGGCCGCAGCACTGCTACAGTTACGTTTTGTCTCAGCTGTTCCCGGAAAAGGGTGAGCCGGAAAATGCGGAAACTCATGGTCAAGGCAGGCTGTTCCTCATGCAGACTCTGCGGGGAATGTATGAATGCGAAGATGAAAGTCTGGCCTTCGATCCGACGAAGACCATGAGCCTCCTCAGTGATTCTGAGATAGAGGAGGGCGGATTCACCAGGGAATATATCAAACTACACAGGCTTATCAAGAGCAAGTATATATATGAATTTATGAGGATAGGCGTGGATATTACGCCGTTCAATACTTTGGGGCACATAGGCGGAGTCCATTATGTGGCCATGTTCGTTGCGCGTCAGCTTTATGAGGCAGGTGTGCCTATAGATCTGGGCCTCATCTCCGGAGCAGCGGCTGGACACGACATAGGAAAGTACGGATGTAGAAAGAGCGAGGAAAAGCGCATACCTTACCTGCATTATTACTATACTGACCTTTGTTACGAGCGGTTTGCCATGCCTACTATCGGCCATATAGCGGCTAATCATTCTACCTGGGATCTGGAACTGGAGAATCTGTCTGTAGAATCTCTGGTTTTGATATACGCAGATTTCAGAGTCAAGAGCAGCAGGGACAGTGAAGGCAACGAAGTTGTCAACTTCTATTCACTGGCAGACGTTTTCGATGTGATACTGAATAAACTGGACAACGTGGACGCGGCCAAGGAGCAACGCTATCGGAAGGTCTACGCCAAACTCTCTGACTTCGAGGAATATATGAAGGAGCACGGGGTTCGAACTGAGATCCCTGAAGATTTCAAAGTGTGCCCGGATGGAAGACCTAAGCCGGTCAAGAGGGAAATGGTGCTTCTGGAAGGTGAAGACGTAGTAAACCAGCTGAAATTCAAGGCAATAGATCACAACATCAGACTTATGAGTACTTTTCATGTTGACAGCGAATTCGGCAATCTCATAGAGGCGGCCAGGAGCGAGAGGAACTGGAAGGATATAAGAACATATATCAGCATTTTCGGTGAGTATTGTACATATATGACAGAGAAGCAGAAACTCATGACTATAAAATTCCTGTATGAGCAGCTGGCTCATAAGGAAGGGGACATCAGGACCCAGTCAGCTACCCTTATGGGCAGGATAATCGGGACCTTCAACGAAGAGTATAAGAAGGAACTGCCCGAGGGCGTCTCCCTGCCGGACAAGAGCGTGACAAATATTACTTTGTTCAGGCAATACCTGGCCATGATAATAGAGCCTGACTATAAACTGACTGAGCAGCATAAGAAATGGATAGAAAACAGCCTTAACAGCTTCGTCAGCGCTGCCTTGGAAAACTGCCGGGAAAGCAGCAGGCTTGAGTATATGGAGGAGCTGATAAGATATTTCGCCAGGACAGATTACCATGAGGATATCTATATTATTCTGTTGAAAGTAATTATGGATATCAAGGCGGAGTACTGTACAGAGGATTTCATGGAGAAGCTCCATGAATTTACGGCGGCTGCACGCGAGCAGGATTCACTGAGTATGAAAATAGCCGCGATCCATGCGGGACGGCATCTGTTTGCGGAATATGAAGACGAGAATTACACCAGAGATCTCCGAGAGGTCATGGACATACCGACGGATCCGGACAAGTATGCAGACAGGCTGGCTAACATGTTTCTGGACGATCTTAAGGTTGGCACGCCCTGGGTGGTCAAGGTAGCCAACATAGAGGTCATGATACACACTATCGAGGCCAAGGGAGACAAAGGAAACATCCTCCATGTGGGCACCCATCTGGCCAATCTGGTCAAGGTCAGCGAAACGGTCACCGTAAGGAAGGCTGCCGGCGAGGGCCTGCTGTCTATAGTGGACAAAATGCCCCTGGAGCAGCGGAACGAGCTGGCGGTGGAGTTGTTCAACGGTCTGGAGATCGGCGATTATCAATATTCCAAGTATATCCCCGATTATCTCGGCGTCATTATGCTGAGGCTTCCGCCTAAGGAGCTGGACGAGTCCATAGATATGATCAGAAGGATAATCGAGTCGGGCAATAACAAGGCGGCATCATCTGCTATCGACACTATCGGAGTCATGGTGGAAAACTACTACGATTACCGGGGGCGTTTCATGGAGTCCACCGATCAGTATGAAAAGAGAAAAAACAGGCTTTTGTATATGATAATCAAAGGTTATGCTTACTATGATAAACAGCTGAGCAAGGAGTCTTTCTGGGTCATGGCCCAGAGAGTATTCGGCAGTCAGGCCATGAGTCTGGCCCAAAAGGACGACATCTTCGGCCATTGTTATAAAAAGCTCCTGGCCCTGCTTCACGACAAGACTGAGGACACGCTGGAATTCTACAATAACGCCGCGGTGCTGAATCATCTTTACAGATATATATGCCAGCATCAGGCCGATGTAGGAGATTTCGATTTTCCTGAACCGCGTAAGGTGGCATTTTATCCGGGGACTTTCGATCCGTTCAGTCTGGGCCATAAGGCTGTAGCCAAGACTATCAGGGACAAAGGTTTCGACGTGTATCTTGCTCTGGACGAGTTCTCCTGGTCCAAGCATACTCAGCCTCGGCTGCAGCGCCGGAAGATAATGAATATGTCCGTGGCTGATGAAGAGGGCATATACGCCTTCCCGGACGATATGTCTGTGAACATAGCAAACAACAGCGATGTGAAGAGGCTGAAGGACGCTTTCAAAGGCAGAGATCTGTATATTGCCGTAGGCAGCGACGTGATCAAGAATGCTTCCTGCTATAGAAATCCGCCGACTGAGGATTCCATCCATACGGTGAACCATGTGGTTTTCGCCCGTGAATCCAATGATCCTTCCGACAAGGGAGATAAGAAGAAACAGAGTTATCCGGTAACGGGCAAAGTAGTTAACCTTACTCTGAAGAAATACTATGAGGACATAAGTTCAACCAGGATCAGAGAAAATATAGACTTGAACAGAGATATTTCCAACCTTATCGATCCGGCTGTGCAGAATTATATATATGAAAAAAATCTGTACCTGCGCGAGCCCGCTTACAAGCATGTGCTCCAGGCCAAGGAAATAGGCATAAGTACCTATGAACACAGGAACGGCGACAGCCTGGCCCCGATGGAAAAGGAACTGCTGGTTGCAGGATACGATATGGATAAAGTAAAAGCCCGCATAGAAAACCCCCAGGCCCGCACTTTGTACATTGAGAGTGCCGGCAGCAGAAAGAAGATGCTTGCATACGGATCTGCCTGCCGCATGGAGACCAATCAGCTTCTGGAGGAACTGGGAGACCCGGCAACGGCAGCTCACGTGAGAGAGGCCGCCGCAGGAGGCATCGCATCCATCGGTTTCCTGTATTTCGGCAAGTCCAGAGCCATATCCAATGTGGGACAGATAGTCATCACCGAGATACTGACGGAACTAATTGCAAGAGATTTCGCTTACGCCATATATAATCCCGTGGATGATGAAGGGTTGAACCCGAGAATAGTCGATGCGCTGAGAAAGCAGGGATTCGTGAACATAGCCGAGGGAAGAGGTGCGAGACCTGTCTATGCTGTGGATATGAAATCTCCAATAATAATATTCAGAGATGTGGAGACTGTCATCAAGAGTCCCCTGAACAAGAACAGCGAAGTTCTCAAGGCTATAGACAATGCTCACGGAAATCTGCTGAAGGTAATGACGGACATATATCCGGGGCAGCTGGTCCTGTCTTTCAATACCAGTGCCGTTCATAATAAGATAATCAGCAAGGTCGCTGAGATCAACGGGGTTTCGCCGGTCAACGACAAGAGCGGCGTCAGGGGGCCTTATATGTCAGTGCCTTTTGGCAAGGCTTTGGCTGATGTGCTGGTGCCGAACACCGTGACCAAGTCCCTCCACACGGAGAAATACTTCGACCGTGATCTGAAGGGCTTCACCATCGGCGAGTCCAGACATTATTCGACTCTGGATAATCAGGCTCGGACTATCAGATCCTTTGACAGGCCGGTGATACTTATAGACGACCTTTTGCATAAAGGTTACCGAATGAGCATAATAGATCCGATCCTGAAGAAGAACAAGGTGGATGTCAAGGAAATAGTCGTAGGAGTAATGACTGGCAATGCCAAGGATTCCATGACTGCGCGCCACAGGAAGGCCGAGTGCGCATACTTCATACCGACACTGAAGATATGGCTCAACGAGCGGGATTGCTATCCTTTCGTAGGCGGCGACAGCATCAAGACATCAGGCAGTGGAAACGACACTAAGAACGCTTCTGTTAACCTGATCATGCCCTACACGACGCCGGCATTTATTTCCGGAGGCGATTCCGATGAGATCTACAGATATTCCATGACCTGTCTGGAAAATGCCAGGAACATCTGGCAGACTCTGGAGAAAGAGTACCAGGCAGCTTTCGAACGGAAACTGACACTTAAGAGAATAGGTGAAGTCATTACCTATCCGAGGATACCTGATATTGGCACCGGAGTTGAATTCGATGAGAATCTGGCCCCATCGGTGTTTATAGATAACGCTATCGAACGACTTGTAAGAATGAAATGGGGGCACGCCAAATGGCCGAAAAAGTTATAAGAGATCTTTACGATGAAGTGGGCATAGTGAAGCCGAAACTGCTGGAACACTGCCCGTTAAAGCTTAGGGAAAAGAGCAGAGTGAACATATTTGCTTTAGGCGATGTGGGGACTACAGTGCTTATAGGCCTGCGCCTTATGGGCGGCGATGTCATATCATCCATAGGCATATATGACATAAACAATGCCAATCTTCAGCGACTTGAAATGGAAATGAACCAGATCAGAGTGCCCTTCGAGGGCGATGAGAACTCCATGCCTCAGGTCAGCGTTATTGCTGAGGAGGAACTCTTCGACTGCGATGTCCTGGTATTTTGCGCCAGCAAAGGCGTGCCGGGCATCGGTGTTGAAGGCGACGTGCGCATGGCTCAGCTGGAAGCTAACAAAGAAATCATTTCTAACTGCGGCGATCTGGCAAAAGCCGCGGGCTTCCAAGGCATGGTCTGCGTAGTGTCAGACCCGGTGGACCCTTTGTGCAAAGCGCTGCTCCAGTCTTCTGGGCTGGATCCGGCCCAGATACAGGGTTACGGTCTGGGAGTCATGAACGCGCGGGCCCTCTATTACGCCGGACATGACAACAGGTTCGTAGCCTATGCAACAAAGGGCAGGGCCTTCGGCCCTCATGGCCATGATCTGGTTATCGCAGATAATGTAGAGAATTACGATGACAGCCTGTCCCGGGAACTTACGGCTCTGGCTATAGACGCCAATATGAAGGTCAGGGACTTGGGATACAAGCCGTACATAGCGCCGGCTCTGTCGTCAGCAGCCATATCCATACTCATGACCATGAGAGGTCAGTGGCATTACAGTTCCCTGTATTTCGGCGACGGCACCAGCGGTGCCTTTCTGGGGATGAAGAATATCATGACTCAGACGGGGCCGGAATACGAGAATATTAAACTGGATGAGAAGCTTTTCAAACGTATAAGGAAAGCCTACATAAATCTATGCGTACTTTAAGGGAGATGATACAGTGTTAACGCTGGTAAAATTAGGTTGGAACAACAGGACCGACACGGAGAGAATCGACAGGATACTTGCAAAGGCCCTGGTGGATACGAAATATAAGGTGATCAAAGGGGCTTCGGGCTTCAGTTATGCTATGGAGTCAGGGGAGATGTCAGACCGGATCGTTTTCGTCATGGCAATGCCTGAAAACGGATTCTGTCCGGAAAGCCAGGAACTTATGGGATTCCTAATGGATCATCCTAACTGCCTAGAGGGAGTCATCGGCGGCGTCATAATCGACGGCCACAGCGAGCTATTCACCAAGAGCATCGCGCGGAAATTGATTTTTTCCGCAAACGGCGCCGGTTGCACTTTCCCGGGAAGACCTCTGGTGGAAGCCACGGGATCCCTGTATAATTTCAATGTCATAAGCAAAGTCCGCGGCATAAGCAATCTGGAAGCCTATGAGAGCGGCGTAGGGGATCTCATCAGTAAGGTCATGGAATTCAGCCCTGTTGCAGTGACTGATCCGGACATACTGGTTCTTCATGCAAGCAGCAGGAGCGCATCTAACAGTCTGCTCCTCTGGGAAATGATTAATAAAACCATAGGAGATAGAGCCAGGGTCACGGAAATATCTCTGAGGAACGGCACCGTGGTCGACTGCAGAGGCTGCAGTTACGAGACCTGCAGCTACTTTGGCGAGAAGGGCGACTGCATCTACGGCGGCGTCATGGTGGACAAAGTTTATCCGGCCATTATCAAATGCAATGTGCTGGTGCTGGTATGCCCTAATTATAACGATGCGGTCAGCGCCAACATAACGGCATTCTTCAACAGGCTGACAGCGCTGTTCCGGACTAACGATTTTTCTGCGAAGAAGGTCTACGCCTTGGTAGTGTCCGGGTACAGCGGATGCGACATTGTGGCAGAGCAGATAATCGGAGCCATGAACTGCAACAAAAATTTCATCTTGCCGCCGCGGTTCGCGTTGTTGGAAACGGCCAACGATCCAGAGAGTATACTGCAGTGCGAGAACATAGGAAGGCGAGCAGAAGGAATGGCGGAAAGAATATTGAAGTGAAAGATAGTGTAAAATAGCTGCTTTATTTTTCACGGTGAATATAGTATAATTACATGACTGCATTGAGAATGAGTTAGGTCTTAATTGAGGAGGGAGAACAAGATGGATATAGATAAACTAGTAGTTGAACATCCTATAATAAAGAATATGATGGAGGATAAGGAGGTCTTCTGGCTCAACGACAGAGCCGGGGAGAAGGCAGCCATGCCCTTTGGAATGAAGGATATAGACGATGCGGAGCTGCGCTTGTTACGTTTTGCTCCTTACATCAAGACGGCTTTTCCGGAGACGGAAGCCAGAGGCGGCATAATAGAGTCGCCTTTGACAGAAATCAGTAAAATGAAAACTGTATTGGAAGAAGACTGCGGCCACGAAATACCTGGCCGTCTGTTTCTGAAGTGTGACAGTCACCTGGCCATATCAGGATCCGTAAAAGCCAGAGGCGGCATATATGAAGTCCTGAAGTTCGCCGAGAAAGTTGCCATGGATCACGGAATGCTTAAGGAGACCGATGATTATTCGATCCTTGCTGATGACAAGTTCCGCGAGCTTTTCAGTCAGTACAGCGTAGCCGTTGGTTCTACCGGAAACCTAGGACTTTCCATAGGCATCATGAGCGCCAGACTGGGATTCAAGGTAACTGTACATATGTCTGCCGATGCAAGGCAGTGGAAGAAAGACATGCTCAGGTCCAAAGGCGTCACAGTAGTTGAATATCCTGACGATTATCAGAAGGCAGTAGCAGAAGGAAGAAAAGAAGCAGAGAACGATCCGACCTGTCATTTCGTTGATGACGAGGGTTCTGCAGATCTGTTCCTGGGTTATGCTGTTGCGGCCAAAAGGCTGGTGGAGCAGTTTAAGAGACTTCAGATCAAAGTAGATAAAAACCACCCTGCATTTGTTTACATTCCCTGCGGCGTAGGCGGAGCTCCCGGGGGAGTCACTTTCGGACTCAAGCAGATGTTCGGAAATAATGTACATTGTTTCTTCGCAGAACCTACTCATGCTCCGTGCATGACACTGGGCCTGCTGACAGGACTTAATGACGGAATTTCTGTCGGAGACATAGGAATAGACGGAAAAACAGCAGCCGACGGCCTGGCTGTCGGCAGACCATCGAGACTGGTAGGCTCCATAATGGAGACTCTGCTGGATGGCTGTTATACAATTAAAGATGAAAAACTGTATCCGTTCCTGGCTCAACTTGCCGACAATGAGGATATCTTCATCGAACCGTCGGCCTGCGCATCCTTCGAAGGACCTGCTATGGTATCCTCGGCAGAAGCGTATCTGATCAAGAACAACCTGAAGGATAAAATGGAAAATGCCACGCACATCCTCTGGGCTACCGGTGGAAACATGGTGCCGAAAGAAGAAATGCAGGCATATTACAATATGGGCAAATAATTAAAAACGATCGCTGTAATTTATCATCCCGCGGAGAAATCCTCCGTGGGACTTTTTCTTTTCATCTTTGTCGAAGAAATTTGAATAGTAGTATATGGCTACCTGCAGTTGATCTTCTGTAGCGGTGATCAGGGCGCAGGATCCGGATGTTCCGTCTCTTGGGGATGTAAGGCTGCCCGGGTTGATCAGTGTCAGTCCATGGTAATCTTCATATACTGGAATGTGGGTATGACCGAAGCATACTGCCTTGCACTGGTTTTCTTCGGCAAGGTAGGACAGTCTGTCGTAGTCAAGGTCTACTATTTCTACATGACCGTGGGTAACGAGTATGTTTCCCCAAGGTGTCTCTACTACTTTAAAGTCTCTGTCGCGCTGGCCGTCGCAGTTGCCTTTGACTGAGATGACTGGCGTGGCCAGGTATCCTTCTATGGATCCGGCGTCGCGCTGGTAGTCTCCGCAGTGGATTATGGTGTCTATTTTCTCACCGTCGGCTGTGAGCTGGCTGACTTTCTCGAACATGTCGTAGGTCTTTTCCAGGTGGCCGTGGGTGTCGCTTGTTACAAATATATTCATGTTTACCTCCGAGGGTATTATACAGCAAGAAGGTCAGTCTGTCCATTCTGCGCCTGCTGGTCCTCGTGTGCAGGCAGCCCGCACGGCTCACTCGCCAAGAGCAGAACACCATGCAAACTCGTTGAAGCCTCGGAACCTTTGCAAGGTTCTAAAGGACGCCTCTTACGGTAAAATGTGTAAACGCATTTTACCTATTCCTCGTCCTTTGCTTCAACTTCAGACAGTGCATGGTGTTTAGCTGCTCTTGTTGCTCCTTTCGCCTCGGGCTGCTCTTGCTCCTGCGGAATCGCTGGCGCGGAATGGCAGACTAGATGTGTTGAAAGTGACCTTGGTTTTGGTGAAGTGGCTTTAAGTTTTGATTTCTTCGCCGTCAGGCAGGGTAACGTGCAGTCTTTGCAGGCACGAAAAAAACTGTTGTCATGGCAACAGTTTTTTTCGATTAATGCTAAATTGTGATATGCAGATCGGTGCTAAATAGCGGTTACAGCGCCATTGAACAGTTTCAATGTGATGGAACCATTGATCTGCTGGAGATTATGTACTTTATTTATTACATCTGTTTTGGTTACATTCTCGCCTTCGCAGACATATTCTATCATTTTCTCTACGCCAGTCTTGTTGAATTCCTTACCATTTACTGATGATACCTGTCCGTCTTTCAGTCCCAGCTCCAAATATGCTGGATAATCTACTGTGTTTTTCATTTTCTGCTCCTCCGATTAATATAAATGCTTCAATTATTAGTGCGAATAAAAATTTATCTATTAATATAATTATACAAATCTTGCATACAAAGTCAAGAGGAAACTAATAAAAATCAAAAAGTATTTATTTTTATACACTTTTTGAATCACCACGTAAATGATACTTATTTGTAGTCAAATTCTGAACTTTGTGGTAGTATATAGATGAAATGTTAAAGGTTGATTTGATTTGATTAATGAGAGGTCAAAAGAGTGAGAGAACATTTTGAGGAGAAATATTTCAAGCTGGGCTTGTGTATTTTTGCCGCTGGTGCAGGTATTATCCTGTTCTTCTTTATTGTGAAGGATATTGATGTTATAGGCAAGGCGATAGCTGACTTTAACAGCATATTGACGCCGTTTATCATAGGATTGGTAATGGCTTACCTTTTGTGCCCGCTGTACAATTGGGTAACGCGTAACGTGTACCATCTTACATGCGAACAGGTGAAACCGCGGCACGCATTTATCTTTGCCAAGGTCATTGCAAGCATAGTGTCAATGATATTTTTGCTGGCAATAATGGCCGGAATTTGCGCACTGCTTTTACCGCAGATAATCAAGAGCATAATTGCCATCATAGAGATCCTGCCGGGCAGGATGAACGACCTGACGGCCTGGCTGACAGATACTCTGGGCAATTCCAGATACCCAAAGCTGGCCGATAATGTGGACAGCGCTATACAGAGCATATACGATTACCTGATGAAGTGGATAAATGCTCACATTCTTCCGGGAGTGGGCTCATATATTGCCAAGATATCAGAAGGCGTCATACTGACGCTGAAGACTTTCCTCAACATAATCATCGGTATAGTTGTCTGTGTTTACTTCCTTAACAGTAAAGAGAAGTTCAAGGCAGAAACCAAGAAGACGGTAATTGCCACTTTCAGAAAGGACAAGGCAGATGCCATATTTGATTTCGGCAATTTTATTAATCGTACATTTGGCGGATTCATCAACGGTAAGATCATAGATTCCATAATAATAGGGTTCATTTGCTACTTCTTCATGATGCTGTTCAACTGGCCGTATCCGGCACTGATATCAACGATCATAGGCGTGACCAATATCATACCTTTCTTCGGACCTTTTATCGGAGCCATACCTACGTCCATAATAATCTGCGTCATCAATCCGATCACTGCCGGCGAGTTCATAATATTCGTATTCTGCCTGCAGCAGTTCGATGGAAATATACTGGGGCCTAAGATCCTTGGCGGAACTACAGGCCTTGCAAGCTTTTGGGTAATGTTCGCCATCATTCTGGGAGGCGGCATGTTCGGCTTCATCGGTATGATACTTGGAGTGCCGGTCTTCGCCATTATCTACCACTATTTCAAACTGCTTGTGGAGAAAAGGCTGGAGAAGAAAGGATGCCCTTACGAGACGGCGGATTATGAAGAATTCAATAAATACGATATAAACAGGAAGGATATCCGTAAGAAATGAAAATAATGAAAAATGTAGACATGAGCAGGTATACTACTTTCAGGGCCGGAGGCAAGGCTGATGAAATGGTCATTCCGGAAACCGCGGAAGAACTCGTGGAAGCACTCAATGAAATAGAAGAAAAGAAAGTACCGTATATCATGCTGGGAAACGGCTCAAACACGCTGGTCAGGGATGGCGGATTTCACGGCACGGTGATAAAGCTGGGCGAGAGATTTAACAAAATTCAGATTGACGGATCTGCTGTCTTATGCGGCAGCGGGGCTCTTATGTCCTCTGTTGCAAAAGCAGCCCTGGCGGCTGATCTTGCGGGATTTGAGTTTGCCAGCGGCATACCGGGCAGCATAGGCGGCGCAGTATTTATGAATGCCGGTGCTTACGGTGGAGAAATGAAAGATATCATAGTAAGCGCTACGGTAATAGACGGACAGGGCGGCGGAATCAAAGAGATATCTGCGGCGGACATGGATCTGTCGTACAGGCACAGCGCCTTCCAGGGCTCAGGCGACATAATCACACAGGTCAACCTTTGTTTAGCCAAGGGCGACCACGCTGATATAGCTGAGCGCATGAGAGAGCTGGCAGAAAAACGCAACACCAAACAGCCCGTTCAGTATCCCAGTGCAGGCAGTTTTTTCAAACGGCCGGAGGGCTACTTCGCCGGGAAACTTGTTCAGGATGCAGGCCTTAAGGGACTGACAGTAGGCGGCGCACAGGTCTCAGAACTCCACAGCGGGTTCATTATCAACAGAGGCGGTGCCACAGCTACGGACATAATCCAGTTGATGCATCTGGTGCAGAATGCAGTTTACGATAAGTTCGGGGTGAAACTCGAACCGGAGGTACGAATAATTGGAGATTGATTGCAGCAAATACAGAATGAAATATGATCTGCATACTCATACGACCTATTCCCACGGATTCATCAAGCCACACGGAAAAGGCACAATGGAGGAAAATGTACGGGCGGCCATAGCAGCCGGCCTCGACGGCATAGCCATATCGGATCATGGGCCGGGGCATATTTTCTACGGGCTGAAAAGGCAGCTTTTGCCTGAAATGCATGAGGAAATAAAGAGGCTGAGACGGGCTTATCCGCAGATCGATATATATTTCAGCGTTGAAGCCAATCTTATGGAAAGCGAAAATAATCTGGATGTCAGCCACGAGGAGATTGGTGATTACGATTTCATTCTTGCAGGCTACCATTACGGAGTCTTTCATGGCCACTGTATGGCCAATTTCATGAATAATAAGAAACTATCGGGAAAATCAGTGAGGGACAAACTCCTTGAGCTGAATACGGAAATGGCCGTGGGAGCCATCCGCAAGAACCAAATCAAAGTCCTGACCCACCCGGGCGACAAGGGACCTTTTGATATACATGAAATAGCTAAAGCCTGCGCAGACACAGGAACACTGATGGAAATCAGCACCTGGCACAGTCACCTGACCGTAGAAGAAATAAAGATAGCAATGAAGGAAGATGTAGGATTTATAATAGACAGCGATGCCCACACGCCGGACAGAGTGGGCAGCTTCGCCGGCGGACTATCCCGTGCGGCAGAGGCGGGACTTGATCTGGACAGGATAGTAAATGTAGAGGAGATCAGATAATGGGCGGTGCCGAGAAAATGAAGATAGTGCTTATAACGGGACTTTCCGGAGCAGGGAAGACTCATGCGGCCGACTGGTTCGAGGACCAGGGGTATTACTGCATCGACAATATGCCTCAGTCACTTATCAAGAACTTCCTGGAACTTTCAGCAATGACGACTAAGGAAATCGACAAGGCTGCCTTTGTTGTAGACATCAGGAGCGACGAATTCTTCAAGGGCATGAAAGACACCTTGGACTACCTTGACAGTCTGGAAAAGGTGGACTTCAAGGTTTTGTTCATAGAAGCCTCAGACAGCACTTTGCTCAAACGCTTCAACGAGACACGGCGTAACCACCCACTGGCCGAAGGCCTGACTAACCGCAGCGTCATAGAGAAGGAAAGGGAGATGCTGTCGGCCTTGCGAGACAGGTCTGACTATATAATCGATACGACTAATCTCAAGGTGGCAGAATTCAATACCCAGATGGACAATCTATTCGCTGAACAGGGAGACGGTAAAGGCAAGCTGGCCTTGAACCTGGTTTCCTTCGGATATAAGTACGGCATCCCTCAGGAGATGGATATGGTCTTCGATATGAGGTTCCTGCCTAATCCATATTACGTGGCCAGTCTCAAGCATCTGACGGGAAATAATAAGAAGGTGTCACAGTATGTCCTTAAGCATGACATAGCCAAGACATTCATTGACCAGTTGGACAAGCTGGTGAACACCGTTGCGCCTTACTACAAGAAGGAAGGCAAGTACCATCTGAACATAGCCTTCGGATGCACGGGAGGCCAGCATCGTTCGGTTACTATGGCCAATGAAATGGCCCGGATTTTTAAGAATGAAGGTTATCGCGTAACTCTTGAACACAAGGAAATTTAGTGATATAATCAGTTTGTGTCCTGCAGAGGGCACATGCGTGTATCATCACGCGATTTGAGTAGTTTAATTGATCAAAATATTTATTCAAAGGAGATTTTTACCATGGAAAAACTAATTATCAGTGCTTGCATATGCGGCGCAGAGGTTACTAAGGAGCAGAATCCTAACGTTCCTTACACAGTTGAAGAAGTAGTAAGGGAAGCCAAATCAGCTTATGATGCTGGAGCAGCTTTGATCCATCTTCACGTAAGGTGGGACGACGGAACTCCTACACAGAGCAAGGAAAGATTCCAGGAGTGCGTTGACGCTATCAGAAAAGAATGTCCAGATGCAATCATCCAGCCTTCGACAGGCGGAGCAGTTGGCATGACAGACCTTGAGAGACTTGAGTCAACAGACATCACACCGACACCTGAAATGGCTACATTAGACTGTGGAACATGCAACTTCGGCGGCGACGATATATTCGTAAACACAGACGACACTATTGTTAACTTTGCTAAAATCATGCAGGAGAAGGGCATCAAGCCTGAACTTGAAGTATTCGACAAGGGCATGATCGATACAGCTCTGAAAGTTGCAGACAGAAAAGGTCTGCTGAATCACCCTATGCACTGGGACTTCGTTTTGGGCGTACAGATGACAGCAACAGTAAGAGACCTGGTTTACATGGCTGAGTCAGTTCCAGCAGGTTCAACATGGACCGCTACAGGAATCGGCAAAACCGCATGGGATATTGCAGCAGCAACTATCGCTATGGGCGGACATGTAAGAGTTGGTTTCGAGGACAACCTGTATCTGTCAAAGGGCGTACTCGCAAAGAGCAATGGAGAAATGGTTGCTAAGGCAGTTGAGATAGCTAAGCTTCTCGGCAGACCAGTAGCTACACCGGCAGAAGCAAGAGAGATCTTGGGTCTGGCTCCACTGAAATAGGTAGAGTGTGTACACGGATGGCCTTCGGGTCATCCGTTTTTTTAGAACAAAGGGGAACTTGTGTATGTCTTTCTCAACTGAAACAAAAAATGAACTTTCCAGGGTCGAGCCGGAGAAGAAATGCTGTCAGCTGGCAGAGATTGCCGGCTTTGTTCGCGTTGCAGGGAGTATACGCCTGGTGGGCGGCGGCAAGTTCAAGATAGTCATCACCACGGACAATCCTGCTGTGGCCAGGCATTATAAGAAACTAATCAAAGAGTATTTCCAGGTTGACACTGAGCTGGAGATCGGAGCGGCAGCCGCCCTGAAGAAGGGCCATACGTATATGCTGACCATAGATCCGGAAATGCGCAGTGAATCTATACTCAGAGAGACGGGTATACTTCTGGTCAGGGAAGGAAACAACTATATCAGCGATGGCATATATGACGATATAGTCAAGACCAAGTGCTGCAGGAAATCCTATGTAAGAGGAATATTCATGGGAACGGGAACTGTCAACGACCCGGAGAAAAGCTACCATCTGGAGGTGGTATGCTCCAGCGAGAAGCTGGCCAGAGATCTTAAGCGGCTAATAAACACCTTTGAAGACCTGTCGGCTAAGATCGTAGAGAGAAAAGGCAAGTACGTAGTCTACATGAAAAATTCTCAGTATATCAGCGATACCCTTGCTATTATGGGAGCTCATTCTCAGGTATTGAAGTTCGAGGACACCAAGATCAGGAAAGAACTTGTCAATGAAACTGTAAGGATAACCAACTGCGATAACGCCAATACGGACAGAGCACTGGATGCTTCTCAGCGCCAGATAGAGGCCATACATAAGATCGAGGATAAAGTTGGTCTGGGCAGGCTGCCGCAGAAGCTTGCTGAGCTTGCCGAACTTCGCATGAACAACCCGGAAGCCAGTCTTACTCAGCTTGGTGAGATGATGGATCCTAAGCTGAAGAAGTCCGGCGTAAACAGCAGAATGAAGAGGATAATAGATACTGCAGATAAATTATAGTCTGACTATTTATACACATTCGGAAATCTGACAAAAAAATATGCAATTTTTCAATGTTGCCTAAAGTTTAGGCAACATTCTTTTTTTGATTATTTAGTATAGCTGCCTTCGGGAATATAATTGAACCATAGTTAGTATGTTATGAAGGGAGAGACGGAAAAGAATGGAAAAATTTGCAAAAGGAGTAGTTAAGCATAGAAAGATAATCATAATTGTCTATCTGGTGCTGATGATACCTGCCGTTATTGGTATGGTCAACACCCGGATCAATTATGATATGCTATCTTATCTACCAAAGAATCTCGACTCTGTAAAGGGGCAGCAGATCATGCTGGATAATTTCGGCAAGGGCGCTTTCTCCTATATGCTGGTCGAGGATAAAACTCCCGCTGAATGCGCAGAGCTTCAGACTAAGATCGAGGCTCTGGATCATGTAGACTCAGTACTCTGGTACAATACCTTACTGAGCACGGATGTTCCTATGAGTATACTTCCAAACAGTCTGTACAACAGATTCAATAAGGATGGAAGCACACTTATGGCAATTTTCTATGATGAAGGCACATCGGCGGATTCTACCATAGCGACTATTGGTCAGGTGAGAAAGATCGCCGGCAGTCATGCGTACCTTAACGGCATGTCAGCCCTGGTTAAGGATCTGAAAGACCTGTGCGAACAGGAGGAAGCTAAGTATGTAGCTATAGCAGTCATTTGTTCCATAGTCATCATGATGTTGTTAGTAGATTCCTTTGTGGTACCGTTCATATTCCTGTTCAGTATAGGTATGGCAATACTATTGAATATGGGTACCAATATATTCCTTGGGAATATATCATTTATCACCCAAGCCCTGGCCGCGGTGCTACAGTTGGCGGTCACCATGGACTTCTCTATATTCCTGTGGCATGCCTACGAGGAGGAACAAGACAATTACGAAGACAAGAAGGTGGCAATGGAAAAGGCCATTGTCAATACACTTACGGCTATTGTCGGAAGTTCCCTTACTATGATAGCGGGCTTCCTGGCCCTTTGCTTCATGACTTACACTCTGGGCGCAGATCTTGGTATCGTAATGGCGAAGGGTGCTGTCTTCGGAGTCATAGGTTCGGTAACATCATTGCCGGCATTACTGTTGGTTCTGAATCCTATCATTGAAAAAGCAAGGCACAGATCCCTTATTCCGGATGCCACCAAGTTAGCCGGATTCATAGTGAAGAAGAGCTGGATATTCATAATAATATTCTGCGTTGTAGTCGGACCGGCATATTACGGTTACACCCATACCAAACTTTACTATAACATGGGAGCTACGTTGCCTAAGAGCATAAACTTCATGGTATCCAATGAAAAGGTAATGAATGACTATGACATAGGTACGACTCATATAGTATTGGCCAAGAGTAATCTGAGCGCTGCCGCCGGTCGGTCTATGGCCGATGATATCCAGAATGTCAAGGGAGTCAAGGATATAGTAAGTTATGATTATCTTCTTGGAAATCAGATACCGCAGGAGGCTTTGCCAAGTTCTATAGCTAATATTTTCAAGTCTGGCAAGTATCAGATAATGCTCATAAATACCACCAAGGATTATGGTGTTGCAACGAGTAATGTCAACAAGCAGTTGACTAAACTCAACAGTATAGTCAGAAGTTATGACAAGAAGGCAACAGTTATCGGCGAAGCCGCCGGTACCAAGGATCTGATGAGTACCACCAGCCACGACTTCAAAGTCGTAGACTTCGCATCACTGATAATGATACTGGTGATTTTGTTCGTAGTACTGCGATCCTGGACATTGCCGATAATCCTGGAGGTATCCATATACTTCGCTATTTTGATAAACCTGGGCATACCGTTTTATACGGGTACGACCATAGTATTCATAGCGCCGATCGTGCTCAGCACCATTCAGCTGGGCTCGACAATAAACTATGCGATACTGCTCACGACCAGGTACAAGCGAGAACGGCTGGATGGCAACAGCTCCGATGATTCTCTGATAACATCCATATCCACGTCGCTGCCGTCTATAGTGACAAGCGCCGTCGGATTCTTCGGATCTACTTTCGGAGTATCACTATACTCGAATATAGACATAATCAGTTCTCTTTGTGCACTGATGGCAAGAGGAGCCATAGTCAGCATGTTCGCAGTAATATTCGTACTGCCGGCATTCCTGAAACTCTTCGATAAACTCATCATCAAGTCAACTAAGAGTCTGAGACTTAAATATGGAAAGACAAATAAGAAGGAGGTCGCAACAGCATGAGAAAGTTGTTTAATAATAGTAAAAGATTAAAAGCGCTGGTGATAACATTGATAATCACCACCATATCGCTCTTCGGCGTAAGTTATTCGGTATTCGCCAAGACCACAAGCGGAAGCGTCAATGATGGAGCCACGACTACATCGTCAACGCCGACGGATGCGGAAAATGTATATGTAATGACTAAGGCCAACGGTAATGAGTACCAGCGCATAGTAAGCGCTGACGGCACCCTCCATTACAAAGGCTACGACAGCTATACCCTGCCGGTGTCCATGAAAATAAGTTACACTTTGGATGGCAAATCTATAACCCCTAAGGAGCTGGCAGGCAAAAGCGGTCATGTGGTGATCCACATCAGTTACGCGAATAATATCAGATCAGGCGGAGTCAATGTGCCGTTCCTGGTTCTGACAGGTCTTGCTATGGATGATGAGCATTTCTCAAATATTTCCGTTGACAATGGCAAGACCATGGATGATGGTTCAAGAAATATCGTAGTTGGATTCGCGCTTCCGGGTATGCAGAGCAGCTTAGGCGTAAGCTCCGGCGACTTGGATATCCCTGAAAGCGTGACAATCAGCTGCGATACGGATAAATACAGCGTAGATACTATGTACACTGTGGCCACCAGCCAGGTGTTCAAAGACATAGATATGAGCGATGTCAGCAGCCTGGGGGATATCAAGTCCCAGCTGTCTAAACTGACCAGCGGCATCGATCAGCTGGTTTCAGGCATCGACCAGATAAACAGCGGAGCTTCACAGCTTTCTAACGGAGTCAAATCTCTGGATACTCAGTTGAAGACGCCTCTTACTGCAGCGGCCGGAAAGTCACTTAAGGCACAGGCCAAGGCTTCAGTTGTAGCCCAGTTCGGCAGCAAGACCGATTCCAAGAGCTATTACAATCAGATAAAGAATCAGGCAGCAACGACATTCTATGATACTCTGACAAACCAGAGCAATATTACGGCAGCTCAGAAACAGGTTTTGGCCAATCTGAATGCCAGTGCCATAGCGTCAAGCGCAGCCAGCGCCGCAGCATCTTCGGCCCAGGCACAGGTCGACAGCAACGCAATGTTTAAGACTGGAACTGGTGATTTGTGGAAGTCAGTTTATGCAGCAGCGACACAGCAGTATATTAAAGCATATTTGAGTGATACCACAGTTAATGAACAAATGGCATCACATATTACTGCATTAACTGAGCAATTAAAGATTAAGAACGTAGACCCGACGGATGCAGAAAATTATGCTAAAGCCTATATCACATCACAATACACAGAAAATGCTAAAACTGCGGCAGCAAATGACACATCGACCAATGGACCAGCCTATATAGCTACATCATCGATGAACACCATCAAGTCAAGCATCGTCGGCGCGGCATCAAGTGCTGCCAGCGGAACGGCATCATCTGTTTCACAGCAGGTAGCATCCAAGGTAACTGAAAGCGTCATCAAGAGTGTCGCCTACAGTGCTAAGGACACAGTAGGAACCAGCCTCGCTGATTCAGTAGAACAGGCAGCTATTTCGGCAGCCCAGTCAGCAACGACTACAACTGTAGCAAGCACCAAGCTTACTATAGCCAAGAATATAGAGTATCAGGGATTAGTATCCGGAGCCAGTGAATTAGCAGCAGGAACCAATACCTTGAAGACCAGTGTTGACAGTATGGTCGATCAGGTCATGGGTAAACTCTCCAAACTCTCCAAGAGCGATTTAACTTCAATTATAAAGAACGCGGAGTCAATATCCAGCGCTGCTAAGAGCTACAATAGCTTTGGCGGCAATGGGTCTTATAACTCAGTTACTTTCATCTACAAAGTAGATGAAGTTTCTCCCAAATAATACTAACTAAAGAAGAGACCGCAGGTGCTTATAGCATCGGCGGTCTTTTCGATTTCTTAACGGTACTAAGATAGTACTGATGGAGCCATACCCTACGGGTGATATATGTTAACTCAAGTGAGTTTACACACAAATATGGACTTGACCAAGTAAACATATTCACAAAATATTGCATTTCTTACGTAGCATTTAATTTCTTACGGCTGTCTTAACTTACTCTTAAGAAAGGCGTACATGTATAGATTTTGCAATTTTGGATGATATAATAGTCAAATAAAGCGATATTGTAATATTTCAAAGGGGTGCAAAAATGAATATTTTGGGGAAAATCAAAGAGAGAGCTCTTGCTGATCCGGCAAGAGTGGCATTTCATTCACAAGCAGGTACAATTTCATACGGCAAACTCTGGGATAGTTCGGACAGGCTTGCAGCTTGGATAGATGACAGACTCGGAGACGACCGCAAACCTATCGTCGTATATGGACATAAGAGTCCGCTTATGCTGGTTTGCTTTCTGGCCTGTGCCAAATCCGGAAGGACCTATTGCCCTATAGACACATGCATGTCAGAGGGAAGAGTCATATCCATCGTAGAGACAGTTGACAATCCATTGATACTGGCTACAGAAGATCTGGAGATACCGGGCTATTTCGTTGCGGACAGTTCTGTTTTAAGCGGGGCTATAAACTACGACAGTAAAATCAGCGAGAAGAAATGGAATAAACCTGAAGATACATTCTATATCATATTTACGTCGGGAAGCACAGGAGCTCCTAAGGGAGTCCAGATCACCGATGAGAATCTGAGCAGATATGTGGATTGGTCACAGACTGTAGGTGACAGCGCAGACGATAAACAGGGAAGCACATTCCTCAATCAGGCGCCGTTTTCCTTCGACTTGTCCGTAATGGACACCTACACGGCCCTTGCCACAGGCTGCACTTTGTGGGGAGTTGACAGAATGCTCCAGAAGGATGTAGGCAAAATGCTGAGATTCATGAAGGAAGGCAACCTGAATTACTGGGTATCGACGCCATCCTTCGCAGATATGTGCCTGGCGGATCCACACTTCAACAGCACACTGCTGCCTGGCATGAGACAGTTTATGTTTTGCGGCGAGAAGCTGACCAAGGGCACAGCCGAGGAACTCATGGATAGATTCCCGGAAGCCAAAGTCATCAATACATACGGTCCGACAGAGTCCACCGTGGCAGTTACATCGGTAGAGATCACCAGAGAGATGATCGCAGCAGACAGATGCCTTCCGATAGGACAGCCTAAACCGGGCACAGAAATAAGACTCATCAGAGAAGACGGAACTGTCGCTGCTCACGGCGGTAAAGGCGAGATCCAGATACTTGGTGACACCGTCAGCCCGGGCTACTATATGAACGATATCAAGACCAGAGAGGTCTTCTCGATAATCGACTGTGAAGATGGAATGGAAAGAGCTTACAGGACCGGCGACGAAGGCTTCTTCGGCGAGGACGGAATGCTCTATTATGTAGGCAGAATCGATCTGCAGGTGAAATTCCACGGATACAGGATCGAGCTGGGCGACATAGAAAACAATCTTCTGAAGATCGACGGCGTTCAGGCTGCAGCTGTAGTGCCTAAGTGGAACGAGGACAAGATCAGATATCTGGCAGCTTTCGTTGCCAGCGATAATTCAGAGGGCGGTTTCGAGGACAGGAAGCGTATCAGAGAAACTCTGAAGACCATGATTCCTGAGTACATGGTGCCCAAGAAGGTATCATTTATCGACAGACTGCCAATGACAAGCAACGGCAAAGCTGACAGAAAGAGACTGGAGGAACTGGTTTAATGGAATTATTCACAGATTTAAGTTTCTTCGTCTGTGTTGCTGTCGCTGCCATCCCGGCATTTGTGCTGGGAATGAAAGAAAAACCTATCAAGTACTATGGATTTGTTGTCACCCTGGCCTTCGTATTTATGGCCATGTACAACAAACCCGTAGCCCTTGCGTACCTTGTGGGCTTCTGCGTATACGAGTACCTTTTGATACAGATATACCTGGGAGTCAGGGCGAAGTTCGGCCGCAACGCCGGCTGGTACTGGTGTTTCCTTTTGTTGTCACTGGCGCCGCTCATGGGCAATAAACTGCTGGCATTGACGGCCAACCCTTATCACATACTGGGATTCCTGGGGATATCCTACATGACATTCAAGGGCACGCAGATAGTCATAGAAATCTACGACGGCATCATAGAGAAAGTTTCGGCCTTCGAATTCTTCTACCTTTTGTTATACTTCCCGGCAATTACATCGGGCCCTATCGACAGGAGCAGGCGATTCAACGAAGATCTGAACAGAGTCATTCCGCGAGAGGAATATCTGGACATGGTCGGCACGGGCCTTTTCAAGATCTGCCTGGGAATGGTGTACAAAATGGTCATTGCCACGAGCTTCTATCAGGCGGTGTTGTGGCTGGGCACGGGCGACGGCATAAGGTCAGCGCTGATATATATGTACGCTTACGGTTTCTACCTGTTCTTTGACTTTGCCGGATACAGCCTCATGGCTATCGGCGTAAGTTATCTCTTCGGCATCAAGACGCCGGAGAATTTCAATAAGCCTTTCATAAGCAAAGACATCAAAGAGTTCTGGGATCGCTGGCATATCACACTTTCACATTGGTTCAGGGATTTCATATTCTCCAGACTGATGATGAGATTTATCAAGCACAAATGCTTCAAAAGCAAGCTGACTGGTGCCTCGGTAGGCTTCATTATCAATATGGGCATAATGGGACTCTGGCATGGGCTCACTGTATATTACATAATGTACGGCCTGTATCACGGAGTGTTGCTGGCAGTCACAGAAATATATCAGAAGAAGTCGAAGTTCTACAAGAAACATAAGAAAGAAAAATGGTTCATGTTTGTAGAATGGTTTATCACATTTAATTTAGTAATGTTTGGATTCTTTATTTTCTCGGGTAGGTTTACCCAGTTAATAGGGTTATCATAAATAAAAGGGAGGATTAGAGAATGGAAGAGAAATTATTAGACATCTTAGAGGATATCTGCGGAGACGAGATCGTTAAAGAGGATCATGACGTCAATCTGGTAGAAGAGGATCTTATGGACTCTCTTGATTACACGGAGTTGCTCATCGCAATCGAGGAGAATTTCGGCGTAGTTATAGCACCGTCGGAGGTAACAAGAGAACAGATGAATACGCCTAATAAGATCATCGGCGTTATCAAGTCGAAGATGTAGCAGGGGTAAGACATGAAAAAGATAGCAGCATTTTTTACTGCGCTGATTCTGTTTCTGGCGATAATCATCGCGTTTCATTTCGCTATGTCAGGCGGAAGTCTGAATGCGAATAATAAGAATTTCGGCACATGGAACAGCCCGTATAAGGACTTATCATGCGCCGCTATTTCTCAGAACATGCATAAGGATACCATGCTGGTGTTGGGATCATCTGAGTTCAGACATGGCAGAAAGACGCCTTTCCATCCGGTGAATGCTTTCAAAAAGAAGAATGTATCGTTAATGACTGTAGGCAATTCATATAACCAGTGCCTCAATCACGCCATCACACTTGGTGCGGTAGAAAACAAAATGCAGAAGAGAAAGGTGGTTCTGCTCATTTCAGCGCCTTGGTTCTACAAGCAGGGCGTCACAGGACCGAGATATTCTCTCAGGTTCTCGGAAACCAGTTACATGGCATTCATGGAGAATAAGTCCATACCGAGTTCTATCAAGAAGTATGTTGCCAGACGAAATGAGACATTGATGAAAGATAACGGAGCCATGGAAAACAGAGTCAGACGCATAGACAGGATTTACGTTTACCACAATGGCACAGGCATAGATAAGGCTTTGTATAGAGCCAGAAAAGCTTACGCGAAGGATAAAGATTACATAACAGTAAAGACTATGATGAGGACTGGCAAGATCAAGACCCTGAGAAAGTACAACGGCAAGATCGCAGATGCCACGCCTTTAGACTGGCAGTCCATGTCTATGGAAGCCGGCAGGATAGATGGGTCAAAATCTCATAACAAAATGTACATCAGTGACAGGCTTTGGAAGAGCAAGTTTGCCCGCAAATATAAGAAGGCAGCAGGTCTGCATAGGAATGAAGATTTCAGCACATCGTCAGAATTTGGAGATTTGAAGTGCTTCCTGAAGTTGTGCAAGGCTGAGAATATAGAACCTATGCTGGTGGTGCTGCCGGTCAATGGCCGATGGTATGATCACACGGGTCTGAATTACAGTAAACGTGCCAAGTTCAGTAATAAAATCAAGAAGATAAGCGACAAGTATGGAGCTCAGGTTTCGGATCTTTCTAAATATGATTATGATCCGTACTTTGTGCAGGATACGTTGCATCCATGGGGAAAAGGTTGGGTGAAGATAGATGAAGCGATTTACAAGTTTTATAGGCAGAGTTAGACAGGCTGTGACGGGAGATTATGTCAAGTATACCTTGATATTCCTGTTTATGATGCTGCTAGTATATTTTTATCTGCTCTTTGCCGGGATGATCACGGCACCGAAGTTTACATATGCAGAATTCTAGGCTGCCCATTCTGCTACGGCAGTCCTCGTGCGCTAGCAGCCATATAGCCTCGCTCGCGAAGGACAGAATATGCCGCGAACTTGACGAAACCGGGAAATTCTCGACGAGTAATTGAAAAAGTCCGCTTCGACATTTGTGTTGGGGCGGACTTTGTGATATACTGATATGTACGCCTTAATTTGGAGGCGATAGAAAGAGAGAAATAATGAAATACAGTGAATCAGTTATCAGTAACGATATATTGAAGGGCCTGGAGGAGATGGGCTTTGTCGATATGACGCCAATACAGGAGCGAGCCATACCTGTAATGATGAAGGGCCGGGATATAGTCGGCCAGGCTCAGACGGGCACAGGTAAGACAGCGGCTTTCGGCATACCGATGATAGAAGCCATCAATCCATCTGACGATGGAGTCCAGGGGCTGGTAATATGCCCTACAAGAGAGTTAGCCATGCAGGGCGCAGAGGAACTGAAGAAAATGTCCAAATATGTAAAGGGTGTCAAAGTGGTGCCTATTTACGGCGGACAGGATATAAGCAGGCAGTTCAGAGCACTGAAAGGCAATGTTTCTATTGTAATAGGAACGCCGGGCAGGATCATGGACCACATGCGCAGAGGAACTTTGAAATTCGACCATCTGAAAATGCTGGTCCTGGATGAGGCCGACGAGATGCTGGATATGGGATTCCGTGAGGATATAGAGACCATTTGCAGCTCCATGCCTGACGACAGACAGTCAGCCTTGTTCTCGGCGACTATTCCTAAACCTATAATGGAACTTACAGAGCGTTATCTTAAGGACGCCGAGCATATAGAGGTGGAGGCCGAGGAACTGACGGTCAAAGCCATCAAGCAGAGTTATTACATGGTCAAGGGAAACCAGAAGGATGCCGCTATCTGCAGACTTATAGACTACATGTCGCCTAAGCGGGCCCTTATCTTTTGTAATACCAAGAGAAAAGTCGATCAGTTGACCATCATGCTTAAGAAGAAGGGATACTCCGCTGAAGCACTTCACGGAGATCTTTCACAGCATCAGCGTGACCGCGTCATGAATCTGTTCAGAAGCGGAAATCTGGAACTTTTGCTGGCTACAGATGTTGCAGCCAGAGGCATAGACGTGGACAACGTAGATGTGGTATTTAACTATGACTTGCCTCAGGAACAGGATTATTATGTTCATAGAATAGGCAGAACCGGCAGAGCAGGCAAGAAGGGTAAGGCAGTTTCGCTGATCAACACTAGGGAACGCCGCAAGATCGCTATGCTGGAGGATCATTGCCAGACAAAGATCAAGGAGAAGGTCATGCCGACAGCCGACGACGCTATGCAGGTCAAGGCCTACAGCAACGTGTCCAGGGCTATTGATTATTGCGAAGGCAAGGATCTGAAGCCGTACATGGAACTGATATACAAAAGGTGCATCGACGATGGCACGGAGCCTTTGGAAGTCGCAGCAGCATTTTTGCGCGAGGGTCTCGGCGATATAAACGATAACGTCAAAATCGAGCAGAAACCTCGCGGCGGCAAGGATGACAACAGGTCAGGCCGTGGCTACGAGAACAAAGACAAGGCAAGGCGCCGCAAGGATCGCAAGGGCAAGGGACATTATGACGACAGGTCCGGAAAGGGCGGAAAGTCAGACTATAAGTCAAAGTCAGACTACGCGCCTAAGAAGGATGCTAAGTCTAAGTCAGAAAATAAATCTAAGAAGGATAGAAAGCCGCGCACTGATGCAGGTGGTGGTTTCGAAGTATACAGAGGAAAACACAGTGGAAAAGGGACAAAAAATTCGGATAAAAATAGAAGACGTGACGGCGGAAGGTCAGGGCGTAGGTAAGACTGACGAGGGCATGACTGTCTTCGTCCGCGGCGCTTTGCCCGGAGATGTCGTTACGGCAGAACTGACAAAAGTCAAGAAAAGGTACGCCTTCGGCCGCCTTTTGTTCATGGAAGAGCCATCGATCGACAGGACCGATGGTTTTTGCACTTACGAAGACTGCGGCGGCTGCCCTTACGGAAAGCTGACCTACGAGAAACAGCTGGCGCTGAAAGAAAATCATGTGAGGGAGACTCTGGCGCGCCTTGGCGGCGTGGCGGAGCCCGAGGTCAGAGACATCGTCGGCATGGAGACACCCTATCATTACAGGAACAAAGCGTCCATGCCCGTTTCTACGGGCGGAATAATCACTCGCAAAGGCGGTGTCGTGGAGAACATAGGTGATCCGGCAGTGGGCTTTTATCGCGCAAAATCTCACGATGTCATTGACTGCGGGACCTGCGGGCTGCAATCTCCGGCGGCTATGATGGCGGCGGAGGCACTTCGCAGATTCATGGATGAGGACAACATCACAGGCTACGATCCTAAGTGGGATAAAGGTCTCATGAGGCATCTTGTAGTGCGTACGGCCTTTGGCACCGGCGAGGTAATGGTCATACTTGTCATCAACGGCAAGGGCATACCTAATGTTGCCAAACTCATAGAGTATCTGGATGATGCAGTCGCATCTGTACCGGAGTCTGAAGGCGGGCCATTCAGTTTGGAGAGCGTCTATATTAATGTCAACAGAGGAAAAACTTCTGAGATATACGGTGACCGAACTGAGAATATAGCGGGTAAACGTACCATAGATGAGTCTATCGGCAATATGCGATTCGAGATATCGCCTATGTCTTTTTATCAGGTGAATCCATGGCAGATGGAAGAACTTTATAGCAAGGCGGCTGAGTACGCAGGACTTAAGGGCGGCGAGACCGTGCTGGATATTTACTGCGGCGCCGGGACAATAGGTCTGTGGCTTCTGGAGGACCTGAAGAAAAAGGATGCCCTGGGAGATACGGAGGTCATCGGCATCGAATCTGTCAAGAGTGCCGTTCTGGATGCCAACAGAAACGCCGTGATCAATGACATGGTCAACGCCAGGTATGTCTGCGGCAGAGCCGAAGAAGAACTGACGAAACTTTTGTGCAAGGATGATAAGAGCGCAAAAGCCGGCCAGGAGAAGGAAGCCGGCCAGGATAGCGAGACTTCTGACGATGTCGGCCTGCATGTAGATCACGCCGACGTGGTGATACTGGATCCGCCGAGATCCGGCTGTGATGCCAGCGTGCTGGAAGCCGTTGCAAAGGCAAGACCTGAGCGTATCGTTTACGTTTCCTGCGACCCGGCGACCCTGGCAAGGGATGTGAAGATCCTGGGAGAGGCCGGATATGACTTCAAGGAGGCTACGCCAGTGGATATGTTCCCATGGACAGGCCATGTGGAGACGGTATGTTTAATGTCTAGAAAATAATGCTCGGGAAGTATTGAAAATACTGGGTTTCATAAAATGAAAGTAAATCTGTCTACTCGACTTAAGCCCTCGATATGTGTACGTGGAAACATATCGAGGGTATATTTTTGTGCAAAATTTGAGCTAGAATATGGGTAGGGTTGAGTTGACAGATTAGATATATCTATAGGGTTGAGGAGACAGTATAGATGTAAATAATTCAATTGATTATAGACTTTGCTATATAGACAATGCTATAATATTAATATAGGAGCGTGATAAAATGATAATTTCTGAAACGATTAAGGCTATAAGAAATGAGCTCAAGATGAGTCAAACAGATTTTGCTGAAGCAGTGCATGTTAGCTTTTCAACAGTTAATAGATGGGAAAATAATAAAGTTATACCTAATAGAATGGCGCGTGCTCTAATTATAGATTTTTGTGAAAAGAATGGTGTAAGTGAATTACTTATAAAAGCGTTAAAAGAATATAAATAGATGGATGGTGACAACGTGGAAAAATCAATTTTAGAGAGGTTTGGTTTTAAATATAATAAAAGGAGCGTCCATACAGGTCGGACTATAATGTTAGAAGAGTTATCAAATCTCCTTGAAGCTGTTCCAGATGCGATTGTATATGATGATTATATTAAAGCTATTATAGATCAAAATTGCCTTTTGAAGAGATCATCTTCTTCCCGGACAATAACAGCTAATTTTTTAACGGAATTATACTCGCTTGATCCTACAATATCGATTTTCAGGAATTTATTATTTTTCTGGAATCGTGATGAAGAAGGAAGACCACTACTAGCAATGCTTTGTGCATTTTGTAGAGACAGAGTTCTAAACTACTCTTTCAAAGCAATTAAATCATTAGAACATATGGAAACAGAACTATTAGAAAGGTATGTAAGAGCTCTTGAAACCAGTGAAGCAACAGACCCTAAGTATGATAAAACAGTGGAGCTACTCCGAGATGAAAATTGGATTGAAAGGGGTACAATTATATTTTCTCAATACTTTGATACTGCAAAATGGATAGCTGAGAATCTTTCAAAGGAGTTTGATGGAGAAACTATAGGCTTATATGCAGGAGGAGATAAGTCTGGTATTTTTATAGATGGAGTATTTAAGAGAAAAGATAAAGAAGAGCTAAAAGCAATGGTAAAAAGTAGAGACTTGAGGATACTTGTTGGAACAGATTCTGCAAGTGAAGGCTTAAACTTACAAACTCTTGGGTCATTAATTAACATTGACTTACCTTGGAATCCTACAAGATTAGAGCAAAGGAAAGGGAGAATACAAAGGATTGGACAAGTGCATGATACTATTTTTGTCTATAATATGAGATATAAAGATTCAGTAGAAGACAGGGTTCATAACTTATTATCTCAGAGATTAAGAAATATATATAATGTATTTGGACAATTGCCAGATGTTCTCGAAGATGTATGGATAAATGTAGCCATAGGAGAGCAAGAGAAGGCTCTTGAGATAATAGATAATGTACCCGAAAAACATCCATTTGAGAATAGGTACAATATGGGAGTTGAACATATAGATTGGGAAAGTTGTTCGGAGGTATTAGATAAAAAAGAGAAGAGAGAGTTTCTCAAGAAGGGCTGGATAAGGTGTATGAATGTATAATGATTTACTGTTCTGACCGTACACCATACAAGATTGTATATATGAGAGATAATTAGATATCTTCTAGACTGACTCAAGAGCTAATCTGTTGTATAAAAGTACAAATATTAAAGGAGAACAATATTTCAAAAAATTCGACTTATATGAACATACCAGATTTATTGTCTTACCAAATATATAAGCGCTATGTTAACATAATAATTTAATATTGAGTTATAAATAAGGCTTTTGAAGTCAGTAAATGACCCAAAAGCCTTATTTTAGTGAAAAAGCATCCGGGGAGGTGATGCCTATGTTTGCGTTGCTACATGTATTTTAGCTTTAATAACAAACTAAAGGAGGAAAACACATGATCGGTATCGAGCAATATCAAAAAATCCAGGAATACAAAGAACTCGGACTTGCCCAGACCAAGACTGCTAAAACGCTGGGGCTCACCTATACTTCTGTCAGTAAATACTGGAATATGAGCAAAGAGGATTATGCCAGGGAAGCTGAGCAGGAAAAGTACCATATGGATAACTATCGACAGTACATATTAGAGCAATTGAAATTGTGCCCACAGATTCGAGATACCAATATTTATCTCAAATTAATGGAAGCTTTTCCTGATTTACAAGTTAAACGAGCTACTTTCTATCGCTATATGAAAGCTCTAAGGGAACAGCATGGGTATCAGCATACCAGGAAGCGGAAAATCTCGCCACGTGAAGTCTCGCCACCAGGATATGAAGCTCAGGCTGATTTTGGTCAATACAAACTTAAAGATATGTATGGAAGAATTGTAAGGGTATATTTCTTTTGCATGGTTCTGAGTTATAGCAGAATGAAATTTGTTTGCTTTTCACCGGATCCCTTCACGACCGAAACAGCCATAAAAGCTCATAACTATGCATTTCAATATTTTGGAGGAAGACCACAGACAATTCTATATGATCTTGATCGGGTCTATGTGGTTAGCGAAAATCTAGGTAATATTATATTTGTACCGGCCTTTGAAGAATATGTTAAGCGTATTGGCTACAGTGTTTCATTATGCAGGCCAAGAGATCCTCAGAGTAAAGGTAAGGTAGAAGAGGTAATTGGATATGTCAAGCAAAGCTTTCTAGAGGGGAGGGTGTACACCGGAATTGACAGTCTTAATAGTGCAGCTCTTGCATGGTTGGATAGAGAAGGCAACGGGCGAGTTCATACTGTGACTAGAAAAGTGCCACGAGAAATGTTTATTGATGAACAAAAACAGCTTTTTCATGTTAAACCATATTCAGAGGTATCAAGTACTGTAGCATCCTTTGATTCCAATGGAGTGGTCAGCTATAAAGGGAATCGTTATCAGATTGATGTCGGTGTGATGGATGCACATCAACGTATACGTATTGAGGATGATGGTGAAATACTTCTATTTTATGATACTGATACTAATGAATTATTAGCTAAGTATCCAGCAACAGAAGATACTGGACAGATATTCAAACCTGAAGGAAATAATAACAGAAACAGGGTTTCTCATGCTCTTATAAAACAATATTTTGCAGAGCATGAAATCGCTCAGGAATTTATACAGCACATGGAACAGGAACAACCAAAATATTCTAATAGCCATTGCATTCGCTTAAATCGCATGACGAAGTTTTATTCGATGGAGCAAATGCTTGACGGGATAAGATACTGCATTGAGATTGAACGCTGCAATGCATATGAACTTTTGGCCTACATGATGTATAAGCATGGTGAGCACATAGCAAAGAAGTTCTTACCAAATCAACAGTATTTCAACCATCTGACACGTAGCAAGGAGATAAGGAGGGAAATCGATGGCTGATATAACTGAAATCCGCGAGTTGGCTAAGAAGCTAAATCTATGGAATATTGCCAGGGGATATATTGATTTGAATGATGAGAAACTGTCCAACCTAGATTATCTTCAGATGATATTACAAAAAGAACTAGAGATACGAGCCAGACAAAAACAGATCAAGCTAAGGAGGGCAAGCAAACTTCCCAACAAGGTATTTGAATTATCGAATTTAAACAAAGGTTTGGAATGGCAGATAAAACAATTATCCCATCTGACGTGGCTCAATGGAGAACAAAACATTATTCTACTTGGTAAATGCGGGACAGGCAAAACTAGTCTTGCTATTCATCTTGGAGAAACAGCGATCGACAAGGGACATAAAACTTATTATGCATCCATTGATACTTTTGTATCTATTGTAGAGAACAAAGATATAAACCCAAAAGCAGGAGCAGCCTTCTCCTATATGCGGGAGTGCGACTTGATCATTATTGATGATGTATTTTATCTAGAACCAACTAGGTCAGAGCTGCAGGCTTTTTATCGAGCAGTTACTTTTCTTAATGAAACAAGAAGTATCATTTTTATTACCAATCGTGAAATATCTGCATGGTTAGATGCAGTGGAAGACAAACATCTTTGTCAGACTCTGTTAGATAGAATAACAGCTAATTGTCAGATCATTCGCTTGACTGACAGATAAATTAAAACACTCACCTCTTTTCTAAAAAAGGGTTAATACTCAAATTTGAAAACTATGCCGATTAACGGTTTTATATAGATGCAAAAAATCTCACGAAAAATAAAGAATTACTTAACTTTTGAGATTTTCTACAGTTTCTGGGGTAGGGGGGTCTAAATCTCTACCACTTTTCGCCCCGGAAACGGGCGTGGGGTAACGCGTGAAAATTCGCGGTTTCAAACAGTGTGGCGAAATATACCGTAGAGTTCATTGGAATAACCGAGGTAAAAAATCGATTGTTTGGAGATGCGTCAGTAGACTTGAGAATACAGGGTTAACTTGTCATTCTCGAACCGTGCTGGAGGATATGATAGGCCTTGCTACGGTGGATGCAATTAATAAACTAATAGTGCAAAAGGATGGCTTTTTAACTATCTTAAAGGAAAATATAGAAACAGTGATAAGTGAAACGGGCAATAATGTTGTTTCCGAGATAGATAAAAAGCTAGAGGAATTACAAAAAGACCTTTTGAGACTGGCCAATTCCAAAGAGGATTATAATGACATTGCCGATGAGATTTATAGGCTCAGAGAAGAAAGGCATAAGGCTTTAGCAGAAGAAGCAGGCAAAAAAGGTTCCAAGCAAAGACTAGAAGATATGGAAAAGTTCCTAAATGAACAATCCACCCTCCTTGAGGAGTATGATGAGCAACTAGTAAGGAGACTTATAGAGAAAATAACGGTTTATGATGACAAACTAACTATTGAATTTAAATCTGGTGTAGAAGTAGATGTATAAACATAACCTTCATGAATGACCACCATTCAGGAGATATATTCTCTTGATTGGTGGTTTTCTTTCATTGACTGGAATTGGTAAAAGACATATAATCTTATTAACAATGTTGTTGATATTGTTATTGATAAGGAGATGACAACATGGGTGATGTTAATGAGTTACTAGAAGAAGCTATTAAGGAAACTGAAAACTTGAATGAAGGTGAAGTCTTTCTTGTTAAAGACCTGTTCAAGGGTTATGTATGGAATAGAATACCCAGAAAGGATCGACTTCTGCTTGGGACTTTATTTTTAAACTACGTAAATAAAATGGAAGGTAATATAAAGGCTATTGAAAAGACCTCATCTAACCAGCAGAGGTACGAAAAGGTTTGTAAATAATTTAACTATTCATGAAGGGGGGGATCGTTTTGTCATTAATATGTAGGCTGTTTGGTCACAAGTGGAAAGATGGAGTTTGTAATCGCTGTAATAAGAAGAAAGCTGAGTATGATGATAAAGTTCAAGCAGCAATAAGCGGGAATAAAGAAATCTTGCAGACAGGTAGGACTTCTGTAGATCAATTAGAGCATGATTTGAAAAAAGCTATAGCCGATGAGAAAAAAAGTATAAATCCAAAGTTCCACAGAACAGAAAAGGAAGAAGAGTTGTCATTTAATTTCTCACAAAAATGGGCATCGGCAATCCAGAAATATGAGGATGCCATATATTCTGAGACAGCTAAAGTAGGTACGCTGGATTCTATAGATAAGAATATTGAGCAATGTCATAAAGCTATAGATGCTTTCGAAGCTTTTAGGAATTACTGTTATAAAAAGAGTAAAGGCGGTCAAATCTATTTTGATGATATGTGGGAACACTGTCACAATTCTAAAGATCCTTGTTTTAGTTACATTCAAAGCACTAAGGATTACCTTATAGAGCTTACAGAAAATTATGATACATACAAAATTCGTTTTGAGAAAGAGAGTCGGCTTGATACGATTTTATTAGATATTATTAGTAACGATAATGGTATTTCTCAACGGAAACTTTACCCGTTAATTCCCGAGGTACCACAAGCCACTATACGTAAGGCGGTAGATGGGCTTGCTAAAGATGGAAAGATTATTAAAGAAAAGAAAGGCAGTAGTTATACTTTAAGACTTGCTGAGGGTGAGAAAAATTGAAGAATAGAATCAGCAATTCACATATAGAAGCACTAAGGAAGCAGTTCAAGAAATATTTAAATGATAACTATAAACATCTGAAAGATAAAAGTGTAATTTATAGTGATTCCTTTTATCCTTATCGCCATGACATTGGCATGGATTTTTGGGATATATTTATTGACGATAATTCTTTAAGAAAAGCACGTGAACTATTAGAAATTAAGTTCAGCAATGAGAAATCCCACAAGAACCCTAGAATGAATTCTTATGGCTATATGCGTACATTCAAAATATTTAAGGAATTTATCGATAATACCTATGGAAGTGTGGATGGCTACATAGAATTTGCTAAGACAAATCAGCCTCCCAAGATTGAAAAAATGGTTATTGAAAAAGTTCCTAGAACCAAAAAATCAAAAGACGCAAGACCTGATGTATTGCGGCCAAGTTGTGAGGAAGTGGATAGGTATTTATTAGCTTGGGAGCAATTAGAAACTTATGCATTACAGGAAAGTGCTTTAAACAAACTCTTTTACCAGACTTACCCTGACAATAAAGATATAGATGATGTTCTTGTAAAAGTATCGGTCTTAAGTGACTTTTACAGTACAAATATATTCTCACCATTTAAAGTAGCAAAGCACATCATCGATTTAGATATTTATGAAAGACTGGCGGCGGGTGATGTTACTTTAGTAAATGAAATAGCAAGAGTCGATATGGATAATGGTACGGTAAAAAATTTTTATTCCTTTGCAACAAAATACTGTAGCCATCATAAACCTTTGGACTACCCTATTTATGATAGTTATGTAGATAAGCTACTTTGCTATTTCAGAGATATTGATGTGGTACAATTACGCAGAAATAAATAAATATGCAAAACCAAAGAGAGTTCTGCATATTCGTCTATGGTAAAGAATAAAAATTCATTTAATTAAGGCTAACCATGAAAAAACTAGAGCAAATAATAGTTGTCAGCTTTAGGAAAGTGAATATTAACCATTGTGTATTTTCCTTCTTCAGATTGAATTGATATATTATGTCCCAGCTTTAAAACCATTTGTTTGGCAAGATAAAGCCCCATTCCGGTAGACTTGGAGTAATTTCTTCCAGTTGAGCCTGTAAACCCTTTCTCAAATACACGGTTGATGTCCTCAGGTTTGATACCAATTCCAGTGTCCTTAATTCGAAGTAGCTTTTCTTTACTATCCTCTTCAAATATAAAAGAGATAGAGCCGCCATCATTTGTATACTTTAAAGAATTTGATATAATCTGATCAATTATAAAGCTAAGCCATTTGCTATCACTTTGTACAAATTCCTCTTCATCCCATATTGTGAAGGTAATCCGTTTATATATAAACAACTTGGAATGCTTTTTTATACTTTCTCGAATGACCTTATTCAATGATATTTCTGTAATAAAATAGTCCTTTGAAAAGGAGTCGATACGAGAATAATACAATGCCTGTTCCACATAATTTTCTATTTTGTGTAATTCATCTTCAAACTTATCTACGAGATAATCTACTGTTTTATCAGCACTATTTCTCATAAGCATAAAGCTTGCCGTAATAGGAAGTTTCACCTCATGAATCCATGACATAATAAAGTCTTGATGTTCTTTTTTCTCATTATAAAGCTTTTCAATATCATCCATATAACTACTATGGACTTTTTTTAACAGTTCCATATATAGCTCCTGCTCATAGTTCTGTGGCTGAGGAACTGCTTCCAATATTTCTTTTTCATCACTATTAATCAATTCATTAAGCTGTTTATAAAAAGAGTTATGATAAAAATAACCTGTAATAATATAGATCGATGCTAGAAATATGCAACCTAAGTTTGTATATATAATATTGCCTACAAGTTGCTCTTTATTAGAACTGACCATCATCATAAGTGTTACAAAGGACATCATTATTATGAATAATATCAAAAAGTAACGTTTACCTTCTACATATTTTAAAAATTTCATCTTATTATATAGCCTTCTCCCTTCATAGTAGCGATATAGTTTTCTTTACCTAGTTCAGCTAGCTTCTTGCGTATACGAGTGATATTTACTGTCAGAGTATTATCATCTACAAAACTTTCATCTTCCCAAAGGTTGCGCATTATTTTTTCACGGCTTACTACAGACCCCTTGTTTTGCATAAGTATATTTAGAATTTTAAATTCGTTTTTTGTAAGCTCTGCCTTTTTATCTCCATAAAAAACATCTCCATTATTTAGGTTTAGCATAATTCCATCATGTTCAATTATTGTAGCAACTGTTTCAGTATATGAGTATGTCCTGCGAAGTAGAGCCTTTATTTTAGTTATCAGAACTTCCTCATAGAAGGGTTTCTGAATAAAATCATCTCCACCCATATTTATGGACATGACCATGTCCATAGGTGTATTACGAGATGAAATAAATATAATAGGTACTTTTGAAATGTCTCTGATTTTATTGCACCAGTAGAATCCATCGTAAACAGGTAGATTTATATCCATTAATACAAGATGGGGATTTTCCTTTAGAAATATTTCAAGCACCTGGCTAAAGTCATCTAAAATTATAGTTTCATATCCCCATTTTCTCATGCTTTCTCCAATCATGTCTCTAATAATAGGTTCGTCCTCTACAATCATTATCTTCATCTCTATTCCTCCAATGGTTAAGAGTTGCTTTAAAATACTGTTTGAATCTATTATACCTTTTTTTCTGAAGAATGTAAGGCTTTAGAAACAGCTTGATTGTGTCAAGTGTTTATTGGCAATCCTTCGATCAGTTTTTCTATTTATTTTTCATTTCATATTTTCCAAGAGAAAGAACTTTCAATTTATGCAAGAAAGGGAACTGAACCAAGCAAAGCCAACGAGAAACTATCTGTACTTAGTGTATATTCTATATTTCGACATATTCTATCATTAATTATCCTGATTTTTTGTACCACAAATAAACTACAGTTCTGTTACACCGCAAATGCTTTACGGAATAGCTTTCTTGCATTTGTCTGCACAGCCTCTAGAATAGGCATATGATGATTGATTATATCAATGTATGGATTACCCTTTCCGTCTTTCTTAGGTGCCTTTGCTGCACTCAACGTTTTCATGATTTCTTCTATCGGTTCTGCCATTATGATACCATCTGTGTAACGTTCTATAGTTTCTGCCAGTTCTTTGTTCTCGCGGCAGGCGAGCAACTTTGCCATGTTGTTAGCTCCGTTTTTTGACCATCTTCTACGCCCTTCCTTCATCCGTAGGGTTATGGTTGTACAGTTCTGGTTCTCCTGTACCCCCATGTTTTTATATTTGATGCCCTCAGGTGGCTCCGGATAATTATCTCGTTGTTTCTGCCATGGTGTCAGACCTTCTCTGTTGTTTTTCAGATAATCATAAAGCTCTCTGGCCTTTTGACTTCGTTTGTCTTTTTTATCATTGCTCTCAACACTGTCTGCATAAATACTGATATATTCAAACATTTCATCATACTTACCATCTTCAAATAACCTATTTATTTCCTTCTGTACGTCTGCTGTATCTATGTTTTTCTTTATGCTCTGATGGATATGGAAGCGGTCTAGTTGAAATACGGTATCTGGCTCATAAGGTTCCCTGATCCAACTTCCTCCATCTCCATTTAACACCCTTACCTCTATTTCATCAGCATTATAAATGCTTCTAATCCGTCCTTCCCTTTTGGCATGGAATTCATCGCTTTTTTCCATACCTGCTATTATAGTTTTCCCACTTAATCGACTACAACTTTTTCCGTCATCAATCCAACCTTCATACATAGTAGCAATCTTCATTTCCTGCTTTGGAATCTTTTTATGATCTTTTCCTTGCATTTTTAGCCAGACTCCATCCATTTCCTCGAAGAGTAGTTTTATCTCTTTCTGGCCTATTCTACCAGTTACATTCATTTCTTTTACCCTGTTGAATATTTCACAGTAGGAGCCCCAGAGCGGATCTATGATCCGCTCCAGTAACTCTCTTAAGAAAACCACCGGTTCTCCTCATGGCCCCACATT
>NZ_SNXO01000012.1 GCF_004362975.1 Aminicella lysinilytica
AAGGCATCATTTCTATTTCTTACACAGGGAAAGGTAGATCTGATGATGGATAATATCAATTCATATACAAGAAAAAAGCTGAGCGACCGATCACCTGCTCAGTTGTTCAGCTTCTTATACGGCGACGATACAGCGGGAAAGCTAAATTCTCATCTTATCGAAGCCAATGAGATCAACCTTACGCCAGAATTGCTGAAGTAGAAAGATAATTACCGCTACCTTCATCTTCATCCATATCGACACACAGGGGTGGAAGTTCCTCTTGCGAAATATCAACGCGAACGACGACCCGGTTTAAGTGTGCCTTGAATTCGGTCGTATCTGATTGCTCACCTATATACTACCACCGTTTGCATGGCTATTTCAACATGTTTGGCTTAGTAACTTCCGGATTTCCCAATGTTTGTAATGTTTACTTCCGGATTTGCAAAGTTAATTTCTGTTTTGCTCTGATAAAACAGAAATTAATCTTGCAAATTATTTTCTACTGGAATTTTCTTTTGCAAACTGGAAGTTAGTTTTGCAATCGACCCTAAATATCCTGAAGTGGATGGTATGTACGGATGGATCAAAAAGGCCTTGGGAAGATTTCCTGCATATATATCAGGATGGTCGATTTCCCTTGCCAATTATGTAGATACTGCCGTATATATGGTCATTGCAATGGAGTATCTGAATACTGCATTTAAATTAAATCTAAATGAAACCCAAAGATGGATAATGGGAATAGCTTTCATAGTTGTTATCTGTTTGCTTAGCATAAGAGGTATCGAAGTGCTTGCCTTGTCTGCTACGATTTCAGGAATCATTCTGTTAGTACCGTTTATATTGACCATAATTATGGGAATTCCACAGATGGTAGAAAACCCATGTATCCCTATATTCGGAAGTGGTAACGCCATTATGGATACTAATACGGCACTTATGATAGGATTCTGGCTGTTTATGGGATATGAATCGCTGCATTCTTTCAGCGGCGAGGTGGAAGGCTCTGGACCTTTGCTTACCAAAGCATTCCTGTATGCTGTGCCTTTGGCTACATTTATCTATATAGTACCTACTTTTGTCGGCTTGGCAGTTGTGGGAAACTGGCAGGATTGGTCTGCAGCCGGCCCTATAGATTTCGTAGAATTAGGCAGACTAGTCGGCGGAAATTTCCTGATGATACTTTTTGTAATAGCGGGTGTATTTGGAAATTTAAGCGTGTTTGCTAGTTATATGTCCTTTGGTTCAGTCGTAACCTCACAGTTGGCAGAAGACGGGCTGTTCTTCCCGGGGTTAGAAAAAGAGCATCCCAAGTATGGCACACCATATAGAGCTATCATAGCAAGCGGAGTCATTTCCATAGTACTGAGTCAGGGATCATTTGCTGACTTGATAATAATAGATGTATTGCTGTTATTGTTCCCTATAATAATGATCATGATTTCTGCAATAGTATTGAGAATACGGGAAGCAAAAGGAAAGACGTGGAATTGCTTTCAATTTGGAAAAAACAAAGTGTTCTTCTGTATAGCTGCTTCAGCTCCAATTATCATAGCAGCATATGCAATGGCTACTGCAGGCATACAATCATTACTTGCAAGCGGAGCATGTTGGGTGATCGGAATAGTAATGTATTTCGTTTTCCCGAAAATCAATAAGAAAAAGAACAACAGAGAGGAACAGGTGAAATAATGAAAATCAGAATGAAGAATTTTATGGATTGCTGGGAGTATTCTACAGACGAATTGCTTCAACTAGTGGATTTGATAATATACTTGAAGAAGTGCGCGAAGAATGGATATGTACCTAAACTGCTGAAGGAACAGACAGTAGCTTTGATATTTAACGGCAATTCGACCAGAACGAGAATATCTTTTGAAGTTGCTGCCCAGGAGCTGGGAGCAAACGCACTGTTTTTAACAGGCGGGCCCCATGGCGAGTTGCATTTAGGCCACAGGGAGACAATAGAGGATAGCGCAAAGGTAATCTCCAGTATGGTGGATGGCATAGCTATGAGATGGTCTGAGGTTTCGGAAATCGAAGAGTTCGCTAAGCACTCATCTGTAACTGTTTTTAACGGCATGGATTTCTATAGACATCCTACACAGACATTATGTGATCTGGTTACTATTATAGAAAATTTGCCGGAAGGTAAGGAATTGAAGGATATTAAACTCGTTTTCGTTGGAAGCGCAGATGCTGGTGAATCGAGTGCTAATGATCTAGCTAAACTTTTACCTAGATTCGGGGCTGAAGTAGTCCACCTGGTACCTGAAGGACATGAACTGGGCGGTGAGTTTGAATTAGGTGAAAAATGGATGGTAGAGAAGAATCTCAAGGAAATTGAAATTGCCTGTAAAGAAGGCGGAGGCAAATACAGCTGGACAAATAATGTAGATGAAGGTGTTAAAAACGCTGACTTTATTTATTCAGGGTGTTACTGTTATGAGGGTATGGAAGACGATACAGATATGAAACACTTCAATGATGTATTTATCGGAGGTGGATATCAGGTATCTGAACAATTGCTGGCAAAATGTCCAACCGCGAAAACCATGCATTATCTTCCGGCTTTAAGAGGAAAAGAAATGACAGATTACGCCATGGACTTTGATGGATCATTGCTATGGAAACAGGCGGAAAATAGATTACACACTCAGAGAGGATTACTTGCATATCTTATGGCTGATAGAGAAATGGTCACTGAAGAAGATAAAGTCAGAATGGAGAAAGACGCTTGGAAGATAATCGATAATATGCGTCTACAGTTCGGAGCGGAGTTAACGCATAATTAGGAATCAATTATTTGGAGGAAAAAATGACAGTAAAAAATCCTATAACAACACCATTTGAAGATGGGTTTATTATGCCTGCAGAATTTGAAAAACAAGATGCCGTATGGATAGTCTGGGCAATGAATATGGAGACATGGTATAACGGAGGCTATGAAGCCAGACATGCTCAGGTAGAATTAGCTGAAGCTATAACCAAAGCGGGCACTCATGTTAATGTAATAGTTCCCAATAGAATGTTTATCACAGCTGAACGTGTATTTTCAGATATGGATGTAAGCATATATGAAATGACAACGGAGGATTGCTGGGTAAGAGACACGGGCGCTATTTATGTTAAGAACAGGGCAACAGGAGAAGTGAGAGGCGTTGATTTTAAGTTCAACGGATATGGTGGAGAAATCAACGGAACTACCATCAGATATGCAGACGATGATTTGATGGCAAGAAAGATGCTTCAGATATCCGGTCATGAAAGGTATAAAACCAGGTTCATTCTAGAAGGTGGATCCATCAATACTGATGGTGAAGGCACTATCATTACCACCGAAAGCTGTCTGCTTAATGCTAATAGGAACAGCACCCTTAACAGAGCGGAGATAGAAGGTAAATTGCACGATTATCTTGGATGTCAGAAAGTCATATGGCTGAAAGAAGGTATCGACACCGGAGAGGGAGAGACCGACGGACATGTTGATGATGTATGCGCATTTATTGCACCGGGAGAAGTCGTGTGCTGTTACACTGATGACGAAAATGATGAATGCTATGATATTTACAAGGACTGTTATGAAACTTTATGTAATTCAACAGACGCAAAAGGCAGAAAATTGAAGGTACATAAGCTTACAGTTGCAGCTCCATGCTATTTAAGTGAAGAAGAAGGAGAGAACATAACTGACATTGACGCAGTTGGACAGGCTGATGATGGAACCTGGAGGGATGAAGGCGAATTAGCCGTTGGCAGTTATGCAAATTTCCTGATCACAAACGGCTCCATAATCTTTCCGATGTATGGCGTAAGTACTGATGATGAAGCTATTCAACGTATGAAAGAAATAGCAGGAGACAGGTATATAGTAAGACCTGTAAATGTACGTAGTATCGCCCTGGGAGGCGGATCTATACATTGTATAACTCAGCAACAGCCGCATTAAGGCAGTGAGCATTTGCAAATTTAAGGAAGAAGTTACTTTCAACCAAAACGTAGCTACGAGAACTCTTTACATTTATTTATAGATATGGTACAATGAACTCACAAAAAGGAACACCGCTTTTCGTATGGCGGCTTGTCCTAGACGATTGTTTAAGAAAGTCACCTGATTTCAGGTGGCTTTCTTGTTACTTATGCAAATTACATAAGGTAATAAGAGCTACAACGAATATTCCAACCTGAATTAAATCAGATAAAGTAATATACATAATAAGCATCACCTCCCTTCAGAGGAAGTGACAAGCCACCAAGCGGTGTTCCATTTAATATAGTATCATATTTAAAATGTTATTACAATACAAATATGGTAAAATATGTTAAATGTGTGGCGCTGTCTGAATTGAAATATAAAAGAGAATCCTGAAGAGTAAATCATACTTGTATGATTTACCTGAGGGATTCTCTTTTTAAAGGCTCTGAAAGAGACTTTTTATATTTCAACGAGTTCGCCACACATTCTATTCTTGGCGAGTGAGGCTATATGGTTGTCTGTCTCGAGGACTAGTGAGCGTTCTCGCATCTACGCTATATTCCTAATCCGAAGTTCTTCTTAACACGCTTCATAACGCCTTCAGCTATTTCATTAGCTCTGTCTGCGCCATCGGCCAGATCGCGTAGCAACTCCTCGGAGTTTCTGATCTCGTTATACCTAGCCTGAATAGGGGCCAGTGACTCAGTCACAACGCCGACCAGATCCTTCTTGAAATCTCCGTAGCCTTTACCTTTGTACGAGGTCTCCAGGTCATCCAGAGACTCGCCGGTAAGTACGCTGTATATATTCATGAGATTGCTTACGCCCGGTTTGTTCTCAACGTCGAACCTTACGACTCCGTCAGAATCCGTAGTAGCCTTCATGATGGATTTCTTGATTTTGTTCGGCTCATCCAGGAGTGAAATGGTGCTGTGGATGTTGGTTGCCGACTTGCTCATCTTTTGAGATGGGTCGTCGAGAGCCATGATCCTGGCGCCTTCCTTCATATATCTGCCCTCAGGGATAACAAAGGTTTCCTTGCGGGTGTTGTTGACTCTGGTTGCGATGTCGCGGCAGAGTTCTATGTGCTGAGTCTGGTCGTTTCCAACGGGAACGATGTCAGTATCATATAACAGAATGTCAGCGGCCATGAGGACCGGATAGCAGAAAAGTCCTGCAGGAGCCGATGCCTGTCCGTGGCTCTTGGATTTAAACTGTGTCATTCTGGATAATTCACCTGTGTATGAATTGCAGGTCAGGACCCAGTTGAGTTCAGCATGTCCCGGTACGTCGGACTGTACGAATATGATCGACTTCTTAGGGTCGATGCCGATAGCCATATAAAGTGCGGCTACGTCAAGTATATGTTTATGAAGTTCCTTAGGATCCTGGGGAACGGTTATAGCGTGCATGTCTACTACGCAGTAGATGCATTCGTTATCTTCCTGAAGATCTACGAACTGTCTCAGTGCGCCAAGATAGTTGCCCAGGTGTAGATTGCCGCTTGGCTGAACACCGGAAAAAACTCTAGGCTTTTTTTTGTTGCTGTTTATCATAATAATCCTTTCCTTTTTGCATCATTGCACAAAATTATATCACCGAAAACGGCTACGGTCAAGGTTGCGGGCAAGTTTTGCGACAAAATATAACATTAGTAAATTGACATATGGGCCTTGGAATGATAATCTATTATCTAGGGTCATCTGCACATTTTGGATGACCGGAAAACGAGGGGAAAGATGAAAAACGGATATAAAAATGATTACCAGCTGGAGAAGAAATTTTACCAGTTCAGGGATCTGAGAGAGATGATGAAATTTTGCTCAGAAGCGTATCGCGATAAGGTAGCATTCATCACCAAAATCAAGAATAAAGAAACTAAGGAAGTCACCTATATAAACACTACATATAAGGAAATGTTCGATCAGATGTCTTTCCTAGGCACGGCTCTTATCGACAAGGGTTTCAAGGATAAGAAAATCGCAGTTATCGGCGCCAACAGTTACAATTGGATACTGGCATATATAACGGCTGCCTGCGGAGTTGGAGTTACAGTGCCATTAGACAGCGGACTTCAGAAGGATGAGCTTGAAAGCTGCATCAACAGAAGCGGCGCTGAAGTCATATTCTATGATAAAAAGCATTCCAAATTAATCGAAGAGATATATGATGATGGCAATACTACTCTGAAGATGGCTGTTTCCATGGGTTACGCCAGCGAAAGGGGCGAGAGCATCGAGGGTCTGCTGACGGCCGGAGAAGCTCTGGTAGAAAACGGCGACAAACGTTACGTAGAAGCCGAGATAGACCCGGAAGCCATGTCATTCATTTTGTTCACGTCGGGCACTACAGCCCAGTCCAAGGCCGTTATGCTTTCACATAAGAACCTTATGAGCTGCAATTACGGCATGAATTGCGAAGAGCTGTTCTTTGAGGACGATGTCAACATGATCATATTGCCGTTGCATCACATCTATGGATTCTCGGGACTGGTGACTTTCCTGTCACAGGGCCTGACAAATGTATTCTGCGATGGACTCAAGTACATCACCATAAACATGAAAGAGTATGGCGTTTCAGTCATCACCAGCGTTCCACTTTTGCTGGAAAGCATGTATAAGAAGATAATGAAGGCAATCACTGAGCAAGGTCAGTTGGGCAAGATCCAGAAGGCGCTGAAGCTCTGCGATGCTTCAGATAAGATGGGAATAAACCTTAGAAAGCGTTTCTTTAAGCCTATAATAGATCAACTGGGCGGACGTATGAGATTTATCATAAACGGCGCGGCGGCTCTGGATCCGGTGGTTTCCAAGGGCCTTAACGATTTCGGGATCCTGACGGTACAGGGTTACGGTCTGACGGAGACTTCCCCGACAATCGCCAGCGAGACATACAGATATCTGAAACCGGGTTCATCAGGCGTTATCATGCCTAATGTAGACGCTAGGCTTGTAGATGTAGACGAGAACGGCGTCGGCGAGCTGGTAGTCCGTGGAGACAATGTCATGCTTGGATATATGGACAATCCGGAGGCAACGGCTGAAGTCATGGAAGACGGATGGTTCCATACGGGCGATTATGCTTACATAGATGAAGACGGATTCCTGTTCATCAGCGGACGTAAGAAGAACGTCATCGTCATGAAGAATGGCAAGAATGTATTCCCAGAAGAAATCGAGAATCTTATAAACTTCCTGCCATATGTTTCCGAGAGTATGGTATTTACACGCAACAAACTGAACGATTTCGTCCTGTGGGCTAAGGTAGTTTACGACAAAGAATATCTGAAGGATAATAATATGACTCTCGAGGCGCTGCAGAAGAAATTCGACGCTGACATGAATGAGATAAACAGTAGTATGCCATCGTATAAGATGGTCAAGAGATATTATCTGTCCGATAGGCCGACTATCAAGACCACTACGGCCAAGACCAAGCGTAATCTGGAAATGGAACAGATAAATGAAGAAATCAAAGAATTAGGATTGAAATAGGAGCAGAAAATGAACAATTTTAATTATTCTATACCTACAGAGGTGTATTTTGGAAAAGGTCAGATAAAGAATCTGGCTGAGATCGCTAACCTGGGCACTAAGGTTCTTATGGTTTACGGCGGCGGAAGCATTAAAAGGAATGGCGCATACGATGAGGCCTGCGCCGTGCTGCATGAGGCAGGCACCAAATATTACGAGCTGTCCGGCGTGGATCCTAATCCACGCATCGACACTGTAAGAATGGGTGCTGAACTTTGCCGCAGCAAGGATATAGATGTAGTCCTGGCCATTGGCGGGGGAAGTACCATAGACTGTTCCAAGGTCATTGCCGCCGCAGCATGCTATGACGGCGATCCGTGGGATCTGGTCCTTGACGGCTCCAAGATAAAAGCAGCCCTGCCTGTAGTAACAGTGCTGACTATGGCGGCTACAGGATCGGAAATGAATGGCAATGCAGTTATTTCTGATATGGGTGCCAACGAGAAACTGGGAACTTACAGCCATTGGCTGAAGCCGGTATTCTCAATCGAAGATCCTAAGTATACCTACAGTCTGCCAGCAGGTCAGACGGCTGCCGGTGTTGCTGACATAATGAGTCATGTATTCGAACAGTATTTCACCACCGTCAGCGGCGGATTCATACAGGCAAGGCTTTGCGAGGCTATTCTTAAGACCTGCATCCAGTACGGACCTGTGGCGATTAAGACACCTAAGAACTATGATGCCCGCGCTAATATCATGTGGGCTTCGTCACTTGCTCTTAACGAGTTGATCGGATACGGTTCTGGGATGCCATGGACTGTTCACGGAATGGAACATGAACTAAGTGCTTTCTACGACATTACCCACGGAGTTGGCCTGGCTATTCTGACACCTTTCTGGATGGATAAGGTACTGTCAGATGAAACGACGCCTAAGTTCGCAGAGTATGGCAGAAATGTCTGGGGTCTATCAGATGCTGATGATGATATGACTACGGCAAAGAAATCAATAGAGTGTACTCGTGAATTTTTCAAGTCCATGGGCTTGCCTGAGACCCTCACGGAGGCGGGAGTAGAGGAGAAGTCTCTGCCGGTTATGGCAGCTAAGCTGAAGAACACATTTAAGAAGACTTACGTTCCGCTTTCAGAAGCGGATGTATTGGAAATATACCAGGCAGCTTTATAGCGAGCACCCTTACGCTAACGTTCCCGCAGGAGCAAGAGCAACCATAGTCGCAGACGAGCTGGAAGAATAGACAAATGTGTCGCGCTGTTTGAGGCGAAAGAACAAAAAAGGAGAAGCCCTAAAGTGTAATCGTACTTGTATTATTACACTGAGGGATTCTCCTTTTACAGTTTCAACAGTAAACTGTGGTTATTTCGCCGAGTTCGCGGCACGTTCTATTCTTCGCGAGTGAGACTATTATGGTTGCCTGCACACGAGGACTAGTGCGACGGAAGGGTCGCTCGCTATATTTCAGCCATGAGGTTGACCATTTCAATGGCGCCGAGAGCACAATCGTAGCCCTTGTTGCCGGCCTTGGTACCAGCTCGTTCCAGAGCCTGCTCGATGTTGTCCGTTGTCAGGACGCCGAACATAACCGGAAGACCGGTTTCCAGGCCGACGGTAGCGATGCCCTTGGAAACTTCCGCACATACGAAGCCGTAATGGGAAGTGCTTCCGCGGATGACAGCGCCGAGACAGATGACAGCATCATAACGGCCGCTGTTTGCCATTTTTTTTGCGATAAGGGGGATCTCGAAAGCACCCGGACACCATGCAACATCTATATTTTCATCTTTGATGTCGTGGCGTTTGAGACCGTCCAGTGCTCCGCCGAGAAGCTTAGACACGATGAGCTCGTTGAATCTGGCGCATACGATTCCGACCTTGATTTCCTTAGATACTAGTTTTCCTTCATAGATTTTCATTTGTTTTCCTCCGTTATTAATAATCTAAAATATGTCCCATTTTCTTTTGTTTGGTCTTAAGATAGAAGAGATCGTGAGTCGTAGCCGACATCTGGATGGGCACGCGTTCGGTGATTTCCATACCGTACTCTTCTAACTGGTAGACCTTATCAGGGTTATTGGTAAGCAATCTGATTGTGTGGACGCCGAGGTCACGCAGGATCTGAGCGCCTATGTAATACTCGCGCAGGTCTCCGGGGAAGCCCAGAGCCAGGTTGGCCTCCAGGGTATCCATACCTTTGTCCTGCAGTTCGTAAGCCTTGAGTTTGTTGATGAGACCGATGCCGCGGCCCTCCTGACGCATATACAAAAGTATGCCACGGCCTTCTTTTTCTATTTGCATCATGGCTGATGCTAGCTGCTGACCGCAGTCGCATTTAGTCGAACCGAAGGCGTCGCCGGTGAGGCATTCCGAATGCACACGACAAAGTATATCCTTGCCATCGCCGATGTCGCCTTTGACCAGAGCTATGTGGTGCTCGCCGTTGAGCTTGTTCACGAAGCCCACGGCCGTGAAATTTCCGTACTTAGTAGGTAGCTTAGTCGTAGCCTCGCGCTCCACCAGAGAATCGTGCTTTTTGCGATAGTCCTGGAGATCCTTGATAGTTATGAATGTGATGTTATATTTTGTGGCCAGTTCCGTTAACTTAGGCGTGCGCATCATAGTGCCGTCTTCATCCATTATTTCGCAGCAGATGCCGCAGCCCGACAGGCCGGCAAGCCTCATGAGATCGATGGTTGCCTCCGTGTGGCCGTTGCGCTTGAGAACTCCGGCTTTCTTGGCCAGAAGCGGGAACATGTGTCCCGGACGTCTGAAATCCATAGGCCCACTGGCAGGGTCGGCGCACTTGCGGGCCGTCAGACCGCGCTCTTCAGCTGAAATCCCTGTCGTCGTCGATGCGTGGTCGATGGACACGGTGAAAGCCGTCTCGTGGTTGTCAGTATTATCTGCGACCATCTGAGGCAGCTGTAGCCTTTTGCAGACTTCATCGTCTACAGGCATGCATATGAGGCCCTTTCCGTGAACGGCCATGAAGTTGATATTCTCTGTGGTGGCGTACTGGCCGGCGCAGATGAAATCACCCTCGTTTTCTCTGTCCGGATCATCCGTACAAAGAATTATTTTGCCGTTTTTCAGGTCTTCCAGGGCTTCTTCTATAGTATTGAACTTGAATTCTGTCTTTGTCATTTGGTCCCTCCAATTAATTTTTCTACATATTTTCCTATAATGTCGTTTTCCAGATTTACGATGCTGCCGGCTTTCTTCGCGGAAAGGGCAGTGGCTTCAAGAGTGTGGGGTATGATGGAAACCTTGAAAGCTCTGTCGCTGACCGATGCTACCGTCAAGCTGATGCCGTCTATAGTGATGGAGCCTTTGGTCACTATGTATCTGAGAATCTCCGGGGCTGCTGCTATCTCAAACCAGACTGCGTTGCCGTCACGTCTGAGGCTCTCTATGGTCCCGACTCCGTCAATGTGGCCGCTGACTATGTGGCCCCCGAAGCGTCCGTCTGCTGCCATGGCACGTTCCAGGTCTATAGGGTCTCCGGGTCTGAGTTTGCCAAGGCTAGATCGCTCAAAGGTTTCCGGCATGACGTCTGCAGTGAATGTGCTGTTGTCCATGGCTGTTACTGTCAGGCAGACGCCGTTGACGGCGATACTGTCACCGATGGCTGTCGGCTGGGTAAAAGGCTTAATTTGGCCTTTCAGTGAGCTGGTCTTACCGAGGACTTTACTGCAGGCGATGATGATCTTGCTGTCGCTGCTGCTGCGCCTGATTGCCTTGACTTTTCCAACTTCTTCAATTATCCCTGTGAACATGGTATCACCTGACTTTCTATAAGAATATCGCTTTCTATATTTGTAATTCTGGTGTTCTGCAGTTTGAAGGCATAGTCCGGAAGCTCGACCCCAGGTCCTCCTACAGGGCTCTTGGCTTCAGCCCCTCCAAATACTTTCGTAGCTACATACACCTGCAGTTTATCGACTATTCCAGCTTCCAGAGCGGACCAGTTAAGTGTGCTGCCGCCTTCGATTATCAGGCTGTCGATTTTCCTTTCCCCCAAGGCTGCGATAAGTTCACAAAGGTCGACTTGGCCGTTTTTATTACGTCCGAGGGTGAGGACCTCTGCGCCTTTTTCCGTAAATTTGCGACATTTGTCGACATCGCTTTCGCAGGTGGCGATAATCGTGCCGGGTCCGACTATCTTTGCGGACAGGGGTGTGTATAGGTTGCTGTCACATACTATTCGCAGAGGATCCGGCCCGATGCCGGCCCTTGCAGTCAAGGAAGGGTCATCGTTTACGACAGTGCCCAGCCCTACCATAATGGCCATATTCCTCGCTCTGGCTTCATGAGTATGTATGCGCGAGGCCTCGCATGAAATCCACTTGGAAGCTCCCGTGTGAGTGGCAATCTTGCCGTCCATAGTCATAGCGTACTTCATAGTAACCAGCGGCCTGCCTTTTGTTATATAATGAAAAAATATCGCATTTAATTCATCACATTCGCCCTGCATAAAATCTCTGACGACTTCTATACCAGCAGCGCGAAGCTGTTCTGCGCCTTTACCTGAAACCTTGGGATTGGGATCACGGGAGCCGATGACTACCCTGGCAATACCTTTCTCTATGATAGCAGCTGTGCAAGGCGGAGTTTTGCCGTAGTGGCAGCAGGGCTCCAGAGTCACATACATAGTTGCGCCCCGTGGATCGGTTGTGCAGGAGGCCAGAGCATTGCGCTCGGCGTGAAGTTCGCCGCATTTCTCGTGGTAACCCTGGCCGATGATAACGCCGTCTCTTACGATGACAGCACCGACCTGGGGGTTAGGGTTCACGTAACCTCCGCCGCGGCGGGCCAGATCTATAGCCAAAGTCATATAATCTTTGTCGTTCAAGTAAACATCCCCTTCGCATTAAAAATGCCCTGAAGCCATAGGGCTCCAGGGCAAGTAAAACAAACCTATCTGCGTAGGTCCATAAAAAAACTCCGGAAATAAATTCCAGAGCAAATGAAACATACGCAATCAAGCGTTTCATCTTCTTTCATCCAGACTATACTGTCGGCTTCGGAGTTACACCGAATCATGCCTTACGGCTCGCGGGCTTTACCGCCGGTAGGGAATCACACCCTGCCCTGAAGATTAACTTGAATTCATTGTATACTACAAGCCATAGGCTGTCAACCGGTATATGGGAAATGTCTGAAATTAATAGAAATGGAAAAAACTGGTTGACGAGCATGGAAAATAATGGTATTCTTGATTTACGGAGGGATGAAATGGAAAGAATGAAAGTTGGAATAGCAATTGAAAATCATAACTACGGAGAAATTTTGGCCAGAGGGCTTTCCATAGTATCCCATAATATGACATATTATGTCCTTGGTCATGGAAACGATTCTGTGGAAGGGATGAAGCTCGACGTAATTATTTCGGATCTGCCTCAGAGCCGGCTGGAAAAACTTGGAGTAAGTAAGGAACCTGTCATAGAGATGTCTCATGAGGAAAGGGAAGACTGCATTTTTCTCTTTGATGACAGCAGGACCATAGTTGATCGCATCATATACTTTTATTATGAAAAGACCGGGAAACTGGTGGAGTACAGAGGGAACAGCAATAGCAGACTACTTGTTTTCTGTGGCATATCCGGTGGCGGCGGCGTCACATCGACAGCTCTGTCTGTGGCCAGGATGCTGGAAACTATTTACGGAAGCAATTGTCTATATCTGAACCTGTGTCCTGTAGATGATTCCAAGCGATACGTAGAAGAGAGAAATGACGGTGGAATACTTAGACTTCTATATCATCTGACGCGGGACGATGATTTCCCAGTAGAAAGATTCATAGATGAAGATGATGGCATATTTGCATTTGCCACGGGAGCCATGAATAAATACGCTATGGAAATGGACGATATATCATTTGGCAGATTATTGCGGATAGTGGAGGAGCAGGGAAAGTATGACTATATTATAGTCGATGTGGGAAATTACTGGTCCCGCAGCAACTTGAAGATCCTGGAGCCGGCTGATTGCGTAATACTGGTAAGTAAAGACCATAGAGGCGGAGAGTTTGCCTATGAAAAAAGGGTGAGAGCAGAGATAGAAAGATACTCCGGGGACGATCTGCTTAAGGTGCTGAATTTTGTTGACGAGGGTGAATACTATGACGGAAAAACGGACTGGGAAACCCCGGAGGACGGGGATGATGAGATAATTTTATCCAAGGATGATAAGGCGTTTATAACTATGGGCGGCCGGGTCAGGATAGATCTGAAGGGCAATTATGGATTGGAAATAGCCACCATAGCTAAGAAGATAATTGAGGTATGCAATGGATCCGGGAACAAAGGAAATAGCGAGAGAGAAACTGAAGGAAGCCAGATATGCGTTGGCTGATATATGCGAATACGAGGGGACAGAAAATTATGTGGAGACCTTGGAATCACTTATCTTGGATGAGAGACTCGATTTATCTGTCAAAGGGTACTGCGAACTGTCGGAAGCAGTAGAAGATAGACTCAGGAGCCGTTTAGGAATACTGGAAAGACTCATTGATAAAGAAGGTATTACTGAGATAATCGTCAATGGAAAGAATGATATTTTCCTCGATGGAAAGGACGGACTGGTGAGGCTGGATGATGACTTCGAATCCGTGGAAGAAATCGAGGAAATCATCAGAAATATAGCGGCTAATGTCCATCGGGAAATCAATGAAATGAATCCTATACTGGATGCCAGACTTAATAACGGATCACGCGTCAACGCTGTGTATAAGAACGTTGCGGCAGGTGGTCCTGCCCTTACGATCAGAAAGTTTTCCAAAGAACGTATGACCATGGCTCAGATGATAGAACACGACACTCTGACCGTACAGTGTGCCGAATATCTTAAGGAACTTGTGGAGTGCGGCTACAACATTTTCATAAGCGGCGGCACATCCTCAGGAAAAACCACATTCCTCAATGCTTTGTCTGAATATATCCCGGCTAAAGACAGAGTCATCATCGTGGAGGATAGTCTGGAACTGCAGATGGATCACATAGATAACCGCGTGCAGATGGAGTGCCATAACGCCAACAGTCTGGGGAAGGGACTGGTTTCAATGGATATGCTGATACGTACCAGTCTGAGGATGCGGCCGGACAGGATAATAGTCGGAGAGGTCAGGGGCAGGGAAGTTGCTGATATGCTGCAGGCTATGAACACCGGCCATGACGGAAGTATGAGCACGGGTCATGGAAATTCTGTGAGGGGCATGCTCAGAAGACTTGAGGCTATGTACCTGATGTCGGCCAATTTACCCATGGATGCTATCAGAGCACAGATAGTTGAAGGCATAGACATTATGGTACATCTGGGCAGGACCAGGGAGGGGAGAAGGATGGTTTTGGAAATACAGGAATTGATTGATTACAGCGACGGGGCCTATGAGCTTAATCCGCTGTTCGTGCTCAACGATGACATGGAACTGGAGGCAACAGGCAATAAATTGAAAAATCGCAGTAAGCTTCAGTTCAGAGGAGCCGGTCATGGGGATAGATTATAGCAAATATGAGTTATCGAAACCCGAAAAGGAAAAACTGTTAATTGGGCTGGTAGTGACCACAACTGTCGTAGGAGTGATTTTCTATAATAGCATATTCTTTGCAGTGGCTACGGTATTCCTTTTCAGGCCGGCGCAAAAGGTAATGGAGAGATTTCTGGCGAAGAAGCGACTTAATGAACTTCGGCTGCAGTTCAAGGATTTCCTCTACAGCCTTTCATCGTCGCTGGCAACAGGTAGACATATGGAGGAAAGTCTGGAGGAAGCAAGGAAAGAACTCCTGACTATGTATAAGGCTGACGATCATATAATCAGGGAGACGGAATATATGCTGCACAGTATAAAAGACGCAGGAGAGCCTGATATCGTTGCCCTGGAAGACTTAGCAGCGAGAGCAAGGGTTGAAGACATAGATATCTTTGTGCAGGTGTATAGAGCCTGCAGAGAGACAGGTGGCGATATGATAAGTGCTGTCAATAAAAGCGCGGCTGTTATCGGTGAGAAGATAACCATAGAAAATGAGATACAGGTTATGTCATCACAGAAAAAGTTCGAAGGTAAGATAATCACGGCTATGCCCGTAGGCATTATTTTGTTCCTGAGGGTCATGTCACCGGATTATCTCAGCATCATGTACCAAAGCCTGGCAGGCCGGCTGATGATGACAGCCGCACTGGCAGCGACAATAGGAGCCTATGCTTTAATAGAAAGGATAACTGACATTGAAGTTTGACATAATGAAAATCAGAGGTATGGCCGATTTCAAGGCTTTTGTCTTTGAAGAGAAAAATCGCAGGGCCATAGCCTGCATACTGGCAATGTCCCTGATCCTTGGAGTCGTTCAGGCTACCAAAGGGTTGACGGGTGGCAAGAAATATGTGACGGACAGGAAGGGAAATGTCGTCGGTCTAACTCGTGAAAATGGTAATGAGTCCGCGTCATATCCTTTGAAAATCAAGGCTTACAAAGGTGATATTAAGACCACTAAAGATATTGTACTGACTTTGCGGGGCGGATCTGCTACAGTAACTGAGAGTAATAAGACTGTGGATCCTATGGACAAATTAAATGAAAAACTGACAGACACGATCAGCGAAATTGAAAACACAGGGGATAGTAAGGTGACTTTGCCGGGGAAATTATCCGACGGCACTGTCATCTCCTGGGACAAAGGAGAGACGGATAATATAGGGGTCATTTTTCTACTGCCCGTAATGCTCATATTGGTCATGTACTGGAACAGCAGGGAAAAGGTCCGCCATATGACAACAAATAATCTGGATAATGTAAGGAGTTCGTTACCTGCTTTTAATAATCAGCTGGTGATGTTACTGAATTGCGGATTGATATTCAATGATGCTTTCGGGAGAATAGCACAGGGATATGCGAAGCAGAATCATAGCAGAGGATATTTTCAGGAAACGGTCCTTGACATAGAGAAGGAATCAGAGGAAACAAACAGGAGTCTTGTAAAGGTGCTCAACGACCATGCTAACCGCATAGGTGTAAGAGAATTTTCAAGGATCGTAAGCATCATTACGGACAACCAATATAAAGGAGTGGATCTGACCGGCAAGTTGGAATCGGAAAGCAGTATACTCTGGAATCAGAGAAAAAAGCTGGCCGAAGAAAAAGGGAAACTGGCAGAGACCAGACTTACATTTCCTCTGGCTCTCCTTCTGATAGTTCTGATATTGATAACGGCTGCTCCGGCAGTCCTGCAGGTGAAAGGAGGATAAGAAAATGAAAATGTTGAAAAATAAACGTGGAATGGAAATGGTCCAGGTTGCGATCCTTATTGGACTCGCAGTGTGCCTCGGCCTCATTTTCAAAACCGAGATCACGGAATTCGTAAACAAAACATTCCAAGGACTCAATAGTTGATATGGGCAATAAGAGAGGAAGTCAGATAGTAGAAGCTACCATAGTGTTGCCTGTAATAATACTGACGATCCTGAGCATGATAATGTTGCTGGTGTTTTTCTTCAGCTGCCTGACTACGCAGATGAGCGTTCACCAGCACCTCATCAGAAAGGCCGTTTCATCTAAGACTATGATCGGAGTTGAACGGTATTCCAGAGAAACGACCAAAGACATCGGCGGAGTAATAAGTATACTTATGAAGAAGGATGTATCCTCCAGCTGCTATCTGATCAATGAGGTGACAGCTATCCGGTTAGGAGAGGCTATAAATGAAAAAGACCAATAGAAAAAAAGGTTCGGTTACTATATTGATAATGCTGTTCTTCGTTACATTGGTGTCCATGATAATGGTCTTTGTTTCAGTATCTAAGGATTACGCTGTGAAAAGTACAGCAAGGGAATTGGGCCTTCTTTGGACAAATTCCATATTAGCCGAATACGATATCAATCTTCAGGAAAGATATAATATTTTTGGTTTTTACGGTCTGGAAGGAAATGTGGAGAAAAAAATCAATTATTACGCGGGAGAATCATACTCGAACAAAAGGTATGTCACATATAAAGGCTGCAGGGCAGAACTGTACGATTATAGTCTTGCTAATGTTGAAATGTCGGGTAAGCAGATAGTGGCAGTGGGGAAACTTGCTGCCGCAGGGAAATTGCTGAAACCGAAAAAAGACATTAAACCGGCAGCAGGCGGAGAGGCCGGCATAATAAGAAACAAAGCGATACTAAATGGACTTCCCTCTAAGGGCTCCGGCAAGAGTATCACTATGGCCGGCATCTCCGATTCTCTTAAGAAAACCGAGACTATTAGAGGAGTAGTTAAGAAGGGAACAGATGAATATTTTGAAAATCAATACATATTCAAGTATTTCAAGGACAGAAGCAACAGCAGGGGACTGGGCAAGACTTTTTTTCAAAACGAAGTGGAATACATTATCTGTGGGAAAACCGCTGACGCGGACAATGAGGCCTCAATCAGACGCAAGATAATAGCCCTGAGAGAAGCCATGAATCTTCTTTTTGTTATTAAGGATCCCAAGGCTAACGCAGAGACTCTGGCGGCCGCAGAACTTATAACACCCGGACCGGCGGCCCTTGCTACACAGAAGGCCATACAGGCGGCCTGGGCTCTGGCTGAAAGCTACAATGACTATCAGCTTCTCATAACCGGTAAGAGGGTACCCGTAGTAAAGGATGAAAAGTCATGGGCCATAGATCTGGAGTCTATAGTGGGCAGTAAGCCGAAAAAGGACGAAGACCCTGAGTTCAACACGAGTGCTTCTTATGTAGATCCGGGCAACATTCACGGGGAAGACTATGAAGATTATCTGGGCATAATGGCCTATTCTATGGATGAGAAGGTGAAACTGCTTCGAATACTGGATCTGATACAGATCAACATGAAATATTGCTATTATGGAGGCTTTAAAATCATAGATTACAACGGAGGCGTGAAGGTGACATTGAATGTTAACAGAAAATCATACGAAATCGAGAAAGAATATCAGCCTGAATAAAAAGGGAAGTTATATAGTTGAAGCTACTATAGTAGTTCCAATATTTATCATAGCAGTTCTTATGCTCATAAGTATAATACCGATAATATCTACATGTGAAAATATCACATATTCAGTTACAGAGGAAATGAGGATGGAAACTGCCAAGTCGGCTTTCAGAGACAATCCGGCAACGGCGCCCATCGCCATGGGTATAAGAGTAAACAGAGAAAACAGGAGACTGTCGTCATTTTATATAACCGGATATAAGTACAAATACAGAGCCCATGGAATAGATGACCTGATCACAGTGAATTTCACTTCAGCTTTTAAGGAAAAGAACCCACTGGGACTTTTCAGCAGGGTAGAATTCGAGGGAAAGCTAACGGGACGGGCTTACACGGGAAGTTATTATAAGGACACTCCATCGACCAGATCGGAATTCGAGGAAGATAAAGAATCTAAGACCGTATATGTGTTCCCTAACTGGGGTAAATGTTATCATAATAAAAATTGTACATATGTCCGCTCAAATTGCCACTTAGTATATCTGTCGCAGAATGTAAAAAGTTCCTTTCATTCATGTCCCCTCTGTGGATCCGCTGATGCGTCAATAGGCACGCCGGTCTTTTGTTTCGAGAGCAGTGGGGAGGCCTACCATCTGGCGTCTTGCAACGCCGTTGATAGATACTATATTGAAATGGAGAAGGATGAAGCTGTTGAAAAGGGCTATATGCCTTGCAGCAAGTGCGGGGGAGAATGATGAACGATCATATTGAAGTAAATTACAAGTCCGGGGATATAGAAGAATTTCATAAAGAACTGATAAACCGTAGTCTTTGCGGTCTGTTTTTGCCCGGCAATGTACTTGAGTGCCAGGGCGCGACTATTATAACCTATAGTACAAAGGACTACTTGCCGGTGACGGCCGTGGAGGCTTTGGATGTATGCCGTGCTTTGGACATGATCAGCTGTCTTATGGCGGCAATGATGGAGGCTGAGCGAAGATATTTCTTCCTTGGCGAATATAGTATGGAACCGGAACATATTTATGTTAGCATGGAAGGTAGTCAGGTGTGCCTCATATACAGAAAGGCGGAATATGCTGACGAAAAGCAAGTCTACGAAAAACTCATAGATCTTATAGAAATATTAAAGACCAAGCTGGTAAATGGGGGAGAGAGTTATCTGGATACGGCGGCAGGGTATCTGCGCAGAGGCAAATCAAGCCCGGGAGTCGTAAGACACCGCATAGAGGAACTCAGCAGGGAAGCTCGTGCCTGCAGGTTCGAATAAATGAAATACCGCTCACTGATGTGAGCGGTATGGTTTGCCGAATCTACTTATTTGTTAAAGTTTCTTCTAGCTGCTTTTTTCTTGTCTCTGCATTCTTTGCATCTTTTTGGCTCGTTTTCGAAGCCTTTTTCTTTGTAGAATTCCTGTTCGCCAACGGTGAATACGAATTCCTGACCGCAATCCTGGCAGATTAATGTCTTGTCTTCCATTTTATAGCTTTTCCTCCTATGAATATTATATTAATTTAATTGGGTTCGATATTCATATTAGGAATACGAGACTTATTAATTAATACAATGTCTATTATAAGCCATTATTTTGGGTTTGTCCAGCAATTTAGAATATTAAAGCATTTTATTTGTTAATAAATAAAAAATCTATCTGCTTGTCTTCCGGGACTGCGCCTTTGACTTTGATTTTTACAGGGTCGCCCAGGGCGTAAATCTTATGGTTGCGCTCGCCGATGACACGGTATTTGTTTTCTTCGTAAATATAGTAATCGTCATTGAGACTGTCCAGCCTTACCATACCTTCGATAGTATTAGGCAACTGTACGTATATACCGAAGTTAGTAACGCCGCTGATGACTCCATCATATTTTTCTCCAACATGATCCAGCATATACTGGGCCTTTTTCATCTTTTCCACGTCACGTTCCATCTCCTGAGCAGTGCGTTCTGTGATAGAAGATTGGTCAGCCGCTTTCTCTGCAGCATTCTTGAAGCGTTTTAGCATAGCCGCGTTGGCTTTTCCTGTAATGCATGCCTTGATAATTCTGTGGATCATCAGATCAGGATATCTTCTGATAGGGGAGGTGAAGTGGCAGTAGTAATCGAAAGCCAGACCGAAGTGCCCATCGCAGCGTGTGCTGTAATATGCCTTTTTCATAGACCTTAGAATCACCGTGCTTACTATAGTTTCGTAGGATTCTCCTTTGATCTTATCGAGTATATCATTTAACATCTTGGGATGAATATTATCAGGATTACCAGGAAGGTTTATGCCGAAACCTGCAAGGAAAGCCTTTAACTCAACGATCCTGTCAGGATCCGGTTTTTCGTGTACACGGTACACGAAGGGGTATTCCATCCAGTAGGAGTGCTCAGCTACGGTCATATTGGCCGCCAGCATGAACTCTTCGATCATTCTGTTGGCGCAGCGTCTGTCTTCGATGGCTATGTCTACAGGAATCTCATCTTTGCCAAGGATAATTTCAGCTTCATCGAAGTCGAAGTCCAGACTGCCTTTTTCCTTACGCTTCTTCCGCAGGATTTCAGCCAGCTCTTCCATAAGCAAAAGATCCTCATAAATACCAGAATACCTGTCAATCAGGTCAGCATCGTGATTTTCCAACATATCTGATACGTCGTCATAGACCATCCTGCCTTTAGAATTGATGATACTCTCAAAGATATCATGATTGACGATATCTCCATTACTGTCAATTTCCATTTCGCAGCTGAGAGTGAGCCTGTCGACTCCCTCGAAAAGACTGCAGATGCCGTTGGACAGTGACTTGGGCAGCATAGGCACTACTCTGGTGAGCAGATATACGCTGTTACCGCGTTTAAGGGCTTCTTCATCTAAAGGGCCGCCAGCTTTCACATAGTGGGTGACATCTGCGATATGCACGCCCAGAAGATAGTTGCCGTTCGGCAGTTTGTCTACAGAGACTGCGTCGTCCAGATCCTTGGACTGAGCGCCATCAATGGTGATGATCGTCTTTTCACGTAGATCCCTGCGGCCTGCGATTTCTTTCGCAGATATTTCTTCCTTGGACTTCGCCGCGGCCTCAGCCTCAACTTTGCTGGGGAATGTCTCTCTCAGGCCCTTTGCTCTGATGAGAGCTTTGATCTCGCCGCCGACCTCGCCGCTTTTGGCGATGATTTCTGTGATTCGACCCTCGGCGTTTGCATTCTTGCTGGGGTATTTGGTAATGAGCGCCACGACCTTGTCACCGGTGTGGGCGTTTCTATATTCCGATTTAGGCACAAAAATATCATCGCAGTTTTTCCTGTCGTCGGCTATGACGAAGCCGAATTTTTTTCTGCGTTGGAATGTGCCTACGACTTCAGTATTTGCATGGATAAGAACGCCGTCTATGATGCCTTCTCTGTTTTTGCCCCAAAGATATTCCGGCAGCAGGTCTACGCGGACTGTATCGCCGTGCATGGCATCGCGCATATTGCTCTTATCAATGTAAATATCGCCGTCTTCCTCTTGCCGTACAAAGCCGGCGCCGGATCTGGTCTTTTCTAATATGCCTGTTATTATATTGTTGTTTGTGTTTTTACTCATAATTGTTAAAAAAACTGGCAAACGGTATTTCCGCCTGCCAGAAAGACTTACTTTTTTAATGATGATTATTCCTCATCCTTGGTTTCTTCAACGGCTGCTTCTTCAGCAACTGGAGTTTCTTCTGCAGGAGCTTCCTCTACAGGAGCCTCCTCAACAGGTGCTTCCTCAACTACTGGAGCTTCCTCTACAGGAGCTACTTCAGCAGGGGCTTCGCCTGCAGCATCTTTGATTGAAAGACTGATTCTCTTTCTCTCAGTATCGATGTCCAGAATCTTAGCGTTTACATCCTGACCAACAGTAAGCTCATCGCCGATGTTGTTCACATGCTTGTTAGCAACTTCTGAGATATGAACGAGTCCATCAAGACCCGGCTCAAGCTCTACGAAAGCGCCGTACTCTTTCAGCTGAACTACCTTACCATGAACGATCTGATCTACATGATAATTTTCATTGATCACTGACCAAGGTTCAGGTGTAGTCTGCTTAAGGCCAAGTGAAATCTTGCCCTTTTCACGATTCATTGAAAGGATCTTGACTCTGATCTTCTGACCGATTTCAAGAACTTCATCAGGGTGCTTAAGTTTGCCCCATGAAATCTCTGAAATGTGAAGAAGTCCGTCGATTCCTCCCAGGTCTACGAATGCACCATAGTCTGTGAACCTCATAACAGTTCCTTCAACTATGTCATCGACCTGCAGTGTTGCCCAGATCTCATCAAGCTGCTTCTGTCTCTCTTCAGCTAATACAGCCTTATGAGAGAATACCGCTCTGTTTCTTCTCTGGTCAACTCTGGTTACCCTGACTGATAAAATCTGTCCCATGAATTCGTCTGCGTTCTCAATATACTTGTTTGAGAGCTGGGATAGAGGAATGAATCCGGATACTTCCTTGTATACCGCAATGACTCCGCCTTTAACAGCCTTGACAACTTTAACTTCTATAATGGTCTTATTCTCTAGAGCGTCGTTGATCTCGTTCCAATGCTCGTTAACTTCCAGTCTCTTCTTGGACAGCAGGATTCCTCCGTCACTGTCATCGGTCTTTACGACCTTAGCCTGGATTTCGTCTCCGACCTTGAATAGATCAGTCAGCGTCTGGCCTTCTTCCAGTGATACTTCATTTACTGTCAGAATTCCGTCTTTTTTGCAGCCCATGTTTACGATGACTTCTGTGTCGCTTACCTGGTCAACTTTACCGGTAACGATCTCTCCCGTATGTGGGAGTCTCAGAGATGCATCGATCTCGTCCATGTAGTCTGCCATTGAATTTGTTTCGTTGGTGATATTTTCACTCATGTTAGCAATAACCTCCTTAATAACACGTTCAGGCGTCGAGGCACCTGCCGCAACTCCTATTCTATCGCATTTTTGCAATTCTTTCAACGGTAAATCTTCATTATTTTCAACAAAATACGATTTAATGCAGTTTTTTTTGCAGATTTCGTATAATTTCCTGCTGTTGGAAGAATTTTTCCCGCCGATAATGATCATGGCGTCGACATTTTTCGACAAACCAAAGGCGGCTTCCTGACGTTCCCGGGTAGCGCTGCATATGGTATCGTTGACCGTAATTTCCACGCCGTGGTCTATGAGCACCTTCGTAACTTCGCTGAGTGTTTCTTCGTTCAGTGTAGTCTGACACACCACGAAGGCCTCCTGACCGGCAAAAGCTTCAGCTTCAGTTTTGTTGCCGATGATGCTGGCTTCATTATCACACCAGCCATTTATGCCGATGACCTCAGGATGATTTTTGTCGCCTACTATGATCACATGCCGGCCCTGATCCTTTGCTTGCCGTACTAATTTGTGTATGCGGGTGACAAAAGGGCAGGTTGCGTCTACAAGGTCAAGGCCCTGGGCTTCAGCCCGCACAAAAAATTCCTCGCTTTCGCCGTGAGATCTGACGATGACTATATCGCCGGCGCTTGCTTCATGGAGATCGGATATGATGCCGACTCCGCGGGATGCAAGGTCGTCGGTGACTGCGGTGTTATGTATGAGCGGGCCGCAGGTAAAAATGCGCCTGCCGTCCGTATTGTGTTCTATTTGATCGATTGTTTTTTCCAAGGCTCTGCGAACGCCGAAGCAAAATCCGCTGTGTTCTGCTCTGATAATTTCCATTGGCTGCTCCTTTTCGTAAATCAGGATCTGGCTCTGTCTGAGTTCCAGAAAGAGTGCGAGAATAGTACGATCACTGAGTATAGTTCCAATCTGCCGGCCAGCATAAGGATAGAACAGTAAAATTTACCGAAGCCGCTGTATATGCCGAAATAGCTACCGGTCATTTTACCGAAGCAGGTGCCGTTATTAGTGAAAGCTGCTATGGCTGAGCATATAGTGGTTTCCATGTCCTGATTTTCAAGGCCTAACAGAACTATTGATATTATGAATATAGCGAAGTAAAGCAACAGGAACACAGTGATCGAAGATGCATTGGCTGCCGAGACCGGCTTCCCCTGGATCATTATAGGTTTGACCGATTGCGGATGTATCCTCTTGTATATGCCTCGCATAATAAGTTTGAAGCCGACTGCGGCCCTGATGACTTTGATGCTTCCGCTTGTAGAGAAACTGCATCCGCCTATGAGGGCTACGCATATGAGTACTATCTTGCAGGTAGTAGGCCAGCTTCCTATATCAGCGATTATGAATCCAGATGTAGATGCGAATGAGACGATCTGTACAAACCCGTTTCCAAGAGAACTGAGCAGGGAATCATATACGCCGCTGTAAAAGAGACTGATCGATACTATGCAGGTAGATACAAGTATTATACATATGTAGATCTTGATTTCGTAGTGGTGTAGCGCCTCTCTCCATTTTCCAATGAAAAGAAGGAAATATGCGATGAAACTTATAGATCCTGCCAATGACGAGCAAGCCAGAACGCCCTTGATGTAAGGGGTGATAATAAAACCTGCCTGGGTGCTGGACAAATCGACTATGCCTGCAGTGCTTATGGTTGAAAGCGTGTTTATCAAAGCATAGTAAGGGGACATGTCTGTAGGAAGCAACAGCAAGAATTCCAGTGCCGTAAGGGCAATGTATATCTTATAGGAAATCTTTGCTGTATCGCCAAAGCGTGCAGTCAGCTTTTCCAGTTCAGGACCGGGAACCTCTGCCGCGGCCATTTTTTGTCCACCGATGCCTAATCTTGGGAAAATCGAAATAGTCAGCACGATGATACCCATGCCGCCCAGCCAGCTGGATATGGTTTTCCACAGAACCATGGATTTAGGCATGGCTACCATATCTACAGCAGTTGCGCCGGTAGTAGTCCAGCCTGCGCAGGATTCAAATAGACAATCCATGAAGGAGTATCCCTGATCACACAGATAATAAGGCATGGCGCCTACAAGTATGACGCAGAACCAGGCTACGATAACTACGAAGAATCCTTCTCTGGTCTTTATCGTCTTCTTGGTTTTGGTCACGGCCCGTCGCATGGTCTCGCCGAAAACTATACATACGATCATAGTACAGAATAGAGAAGTAGCTGAAGTTATTTCATTGAAATAGCAAGCAAAGCCAAAGGGTATAAGCATAGCAATACCCTCGAAAAGTAATATGACAGATACAGTTTTAAAAATTAGTCGATGATTGAATGTCATAACGATCCTCTCTAATTAATTATCAGGCTTTGTTTGAATTCCAATAGTGCGGTGACAAGAGCATGAAGAATGTGAATAATTCAAGTCTTCCGGCTATCATCAGGAAGGACAGTACTATCTTGGAAAAGTGTGAGTATATGCTGAAGTTCATAGTAGGACCTACGAGATTGAATCCCGGGCCTACATTACCCAGACAGGTAATGACTGAACTGAAGGTCGTGAGCAAATCAAAGCCATTGAATGAAATCACAAGACTTCCGGCAAATACTACGAAAATATAAAAGAATATGTAATTCGTTATATTAGTCGCAACCTCTGATGATACGGCTCTTCCGTTCAGGGTAACTGTATATACGCGGTTAGGGTGTATTTTCAATGCCACACCTCTTCTTATGAGTTTCAGGCATATGAGTATTCGTATTATCTTAGGCCCGCCTCCTGTAGATGAGGAGCAGGCGCCGGTCAGCATCACCAGGAAAATCAACATTTTCGCAAATGTTGGCCAAATGTCGTAATTGGCCGTGGCATAGCCTGTAGTAGTCATTATTGATGATACCTGGAAGGCTGAATCCGTAAAACTCTTGAATCCATTGGTATAACCGCCTACGGCCAGTAGATCAATGGTGATGAACAAAGTGCAGACCGCCATGATCCCAAGGTATAATCGTAATTCAGGGTCGCGGAACATAGCTTTAGGTCCACGTCTGATCAGTACGAAATACAAGTTGAAATTAGTTCCGCACATAGTCATGAAGACTATGATGACCCACTGCAGATATGGACTGGTGAAGTGGGCAATACTATTACCGTAATTAGAGAAACCGCCAGTGCCTACGGTTCCGAAAGTCTGGACCAAAGCATCGTAGAGGCTCATTCCGCCTATCATCAGAAGAATTGTTTCTGCAATGGTGAATACTATGTATATCAAATACAGATTTTTGGCTGTGTCGGCAAATTTAGGGGTCAGTTTATCTAAAGTAGGACCCGGAGTTTCTGCGCTTGCGATCATCATTCCTTCAACTCCTATGGAAGGGAGGATCGCAGCAGCGAAGACTATGATGCCCATACCGCCCAGCCAGTGGGTGAATGATCTCCAGAAAAGCATGGATTTAGGCAGGCTTTCAACATCTGTTAATATGGAAGAACCTGTTGTGGAATATCCTGAACAGGTCTCGAAGAAAGCGTTAACATAGTCGGGAATCGCTCCCGATGTGCACATAGGTATAGCGCTGATGAGTGAAGCGACCAACCAGCACATGGACACAATAAGAAACCCATCTCTGGCCTTTATCCTGATCAGAGAAGGGGGGAATGTACGCATTATTATAAGTCCTGAACACAGGCAGATCGCCAGGGTTATAGAGAAACTGACAGTACACCTGGATTCCTGATAAATTACAGCTACCAGAAATGAAGGAATCATGCAGAGACCTATAACGAAGAGCAATATACCCATCATTCGTATAACGTTTTTTATGTTAACAGACATACTAAACTCCCTTTATGCTATGCAATCAATGTTAGTTTGCCTTTGGTTTCAGTAGTTTCTCTATATCGCCTATACCTGAAAGCAGGTTGAGTATAATAACTCTGTCATTTAACTGGATGGTAGTGTTGCCGTCTGGAATGATGACTTCATTGCCGCGGTGTATGGCAGCTATGAGTATATCGCTAGGCAATTCCAGTTTGGAAATAGGGACACCGATCATAGTCATCCTGGAATTGGCAATAATTTCCATGATTTCCGCCTGCCCCTGGATAAGTACTGAAGAGATGATTTTCTTGGATCCCTGTATATACCTCAGTATGTTGCTTGCAGTAATATCGAGAGGATTAAGCACCATATCTACGCCCATTTTCCTTATGAGCTCACGATAATTCTCATGACTGACCTTGGAAATGACATCAGGTATATTATGCTGTTTGGCCGTGAGAGCCAACAGCAGGTTCTCTTCATCGTAGCCTGTACAAGTGACGAAGGCGTCCATTTCATCCATATTTTCTTCCTCTAACAAAGGAATATCTGTGCCGTCTGAATGGAGAACCATTACATTGTTCAGGTGGGTGGAAAGATAGCGGCATCTTTCCATATTTTTCTCAACGAGTTTGACTGCCGCGCCGAACTCGGATAATTTTGCAGCTAAATAGAAGCCTGTCTTTCCGCCTCCTACTATCATCACCTTGTGAAGGTTAGTGTACTTGCCCTTTTCATGGGTCTGTTTATTCAGTTCCATGATACGGTTTTTCTCTCCAAGTACATAGAGGAAATCTCCGTCCATGATCTCGTCTTCACCATGGGGGATGATCACCTTGCCGTTCCTGGATAAGGCAGCAATAAGCATATCAGGAAGTACCTCACGTACATCCGGTATACTGAGGCCCACCAAAGCAGGAAACCTTCTTGTCGGAAATTCTGTCAAAGCTATACGGCCGCTTGTAAAGATACCGTTGCTAAGTGTGTATTTCTCAGCCAGATATTTATATATTTCAACTGTTATGGCCATATCTGGGTTTACTATGGAGTCGATGCCCATAGATTCCTTGATAAAATCAAACTGGCTCATATGCTCCGGCTCTCTGACCCTTGCAATAACATGATCACAGCCGAGCTTTTTCGCAAAAGAAGCAATAATGATATTAGTCTCGTCATTGCCTGTAACTGCCAGCAGATACTCAAAAGAGCTTATGTTTATGCGTTTGAGCACGCTGATCTGTCTTGCGTCGTCATTAATTGTCATAACATCGAGCTGCTGTGAAAGCTTCTGCAAGATAGCATCATTCTTATCGATTATGGTTATAGAATAATCTCCACCGATGAGAGCCTCCGCTACTTTAAAACCAAGTTTTCCAGCGCCAACAATTGCTACATTCATTTATTCTTCTTCCCCTTACTATCGTTTTTGATTATAAGCAGTAACAATTATTTTAGTGCAGATTATTCAAATTTGCAAGGGCTTTTGGTATAATAGTATACAAAGTAATCTGAAAGGAGAAGAAAACTTGAAAATCAAGCGATTCGAAGAAGGTTCACTTATGGCTAACGGATACATCGTTTACCTTGAAAAGGGTGGCCTTTGCTATATAATTGACCCGGGATATAACCCGAAAAAATACATGGATTTTTTTGAACAAAATAAACTGACGCCGGCAGGCATAATACTCACGCATTTACACAGTGATCACACAGGCGCAGCGGCTGCCCTTTGCGACAGGTACGATTGCCCCGTGTACATGCACGAGGCGGACGCCTTTGTTTATAAAGGAAGAGTGGATATAATGGTCAGGGACGGCGACCAGCTTGACCTGGAAGGTGAGACCCTGGAAATCATCAGCACTCCGGGCCACACCAAGGGAAGTATATGCATCATGTCTGAGAAGAACAGGCTTTGCTTTACAGGCGATACGATTTTCGATACGGACCTGGGCCGTACGGATCTGGCCGGGGGCAGCGAGGCGGATATGAAGAACTCTATCTGCAAGGTTGTTGACAAATGGGACAATGATATTACAATATATCCGGGGCATGAAGACGGATGCACCATGAAGAAAGTAAGAAAATACAATAGGGAATTTCTGGCATTGAGGGATGGAAATGAGCGATAAAAAAATCAAAATGATAGCACTGGACTTGGATGGTACGACACTCAGGAGCGACCACACACTTTCGCCGAGAACTATGGCGGCATTCAAGGCGTCAATGGAGCAGGGCGTGCATATAGTGGTTTCCACAGGCAGGGTCTATTCAGCCTTGCCTAAACTTCTGTTTGGAATCGAAGGGCTGGAATATGTGATAAATTCCAACGGCGCCCAGATAACAGAACTGGCTACAGGCCGGCGCATATATGAGAATTATATGGATCCGGATGCTGTGGAGCAGGTAGTTGCAATACTCCGGGGCAGCGGCATATCTGTAGAGACATTTGTTGACGGGCAGGCTTATGCCGACGCTGATGAATTTTACGACATTAAAGAACATGGTTCGACTTTTCGCGACGCCAATTACGTTTTGACGACCAGAAATCCCATACCGAATATTTTAGATTTCATGCTTGAACATAAGGATAAAATAGAAAACATCAGCCTGAATTTTGAATTTACGGCGGACAAAGACAGAATGTGGCCGGTGCTGACCGCTATAGACAACATGACGCTGACGTCGTCATTTGCGCATAATTTTGAGATGGGCGGCGCAACTACCAGCAAGGCTGAAGCCCTGCGGTTCCTTATGGATAGGCTTGGCGTAACAAAAGATCACCTGATGGCCTGCGGCGACAACCCCAACGACAGCCTGATGATAGAGCTGGCCAGAGTAGGGGTAGTCATGGGCAATGCCAGCGATCACATGAAATCACAGGCCGATTATGTCACAGACGGCAATAACGATGACGGGGTTGCCAAGGCTATAGAGAAATTCGTATTAGGAGGCGCGTAAAGTGCCTCTTTTTTTTATTGACAAAAACTGGGAAATATAGTAAATTAAGATAAGAAATAACTGTAAATATATGTAAACACGAAAGAAGGGAACATGGAAGACAGAAAACTTATCGGAAACCTGGGCGAAGAGTTGGCAACGGGAATGCTATACGCTCAGGGCTATGAAATACTCGAAAGAAATTTCAGATGCAAGCTTGGCGAGATCGATATAGTGTGTGCCATTGGCGATGGGCTTGTTTTCGTTGAGGTAAAGACCAGAACATCGTTAGATCATGGACGGCCTGTAGAATCAGTAGGGGCTGGGAAACAGCATCGGATCAGAAGGGTGGCTGAGTATTATATGATGACTCATGGCAGACAGAATGCAGATGTGGATTTTCAGGTCATAGAAATAATCGTTAATCAGATAGACAGAGCGTTTTAGGAGGAACAGAATATGTTATCTAAGATAAATACAGCGGTCATATATGGTATAGAAGCTGTACCGGTAATTATAGAAACTGACATTACCAAAGGTATGCCGGCTATGAATGTGGTGGGACTGGCTGATACCACCGTAAAAGAGGCAAGGGAAAGAATAAGGGGTGCAATGATAAACTCCGATTGCGATTATCCAATGGGGAGGATCACAGTCAACATGGCACCTGCAGGTATGCGAAAGCGAGGAAGCCACCTGGATCTGCCAATGGCTATGGGCATGGCGGCATCCAGCAGACAGGTGATGGGTGAGGAATTGGAAAGGTATGCCTTCTTTGGCGAATTGTCACTTGATGGGACGCTCAACAGGGTATCGGGAATACTTCCTATGGTACGATCTATGGAAAAAGCGGGAATCAAGAATGTGATAGTGCCCTATGATAATGTCAAGGAGGCTGCGCTAGTACACGGAGTCAGAGTATATGGAGCTCATGACCTTGCGGAAATACTTGATCACTTCAATCTGGAAAGTAATATCAAAGTAGAAGATGTCGAAATCATAGACAGTGACAGGTGTGACGCTGGTATCGAGCAGGATTATTCTGACGTGAAAGGCCAGGAATATGCCAAGCGGGCTCTTACCATTGCTGCTGCCGGGGGCCATGGCATACTTATGACAGGTAGTCCGTCTACGGGTAAGACAATGCTGGCAGAACGCATGCCGACTATAATGCCACCTATGACCTATGATGAAATAATCAATTCTACAATAATATACTCTGTCGCGGGGCTTTTGAGCGAGGAGACTCCTTACATATGCAAGAGACCATTCAGAAGACCTCATCATAAGACTACGGCCGCCGGGCTAATAGGCGGAGGCACATACCCAAGACCGGGAGAGATAACCCTGGCTAGCGGCGGCGTGCTGTTCCTGGATGAGTTTGCTGAGTTCGACAGAAACCTTATAGACACACTGAGACAACCTTTGGAGACAAGAAATATATCCATAACCCGTGCAGCGGATACATTCATATATCCTGCGGATTTCCTGCTGGTGGCAGCATCTAATCCCTGCAAATGTGGCTATTATGGCGACCCTGACCATGAATGCAGATGTAGTAGACATGAAATCGATGCATACAGATCCAGAATTTCCGGACCGATAATGGACAGGATAGATATTCATCTTAAACTTGTGCCGGTTAAGTATCAGGAACTTACAGGAGGTACCAATATGTCATCCGGTGAAATGAGACAGGCAGTGATAAATGCTAGAGCCATGCAGGCGAAACGGCTTAAGCACACGGGATTTATGCTGAACAGTCAGATGAATGTATCTGCCACAGGAAAATATGTGGTATTGGATGGCGAGAGCAAAAGATTGCTTGAGCAGGCTTATGATACGTTGAATTTAAATCCCAGGACACTGCTGAAGGTGAAGAAAGTCGCCCGCACGATTGCCGATCTCGATGGTAGTGACACTGTTGGCGTTCAGCATGTAGCCGAGGCGTTGCAATACAGAGAATAGGGGGCCAATGAGTGATATATAAATTGAACAAAGATGATCCGGGGTTCCCTGAAATGCTCAGGGAAATCAATATGCCGCCGTCGCAGATCTACTGCAACGGGAATGTTGAACTGCTGAAGAGTCCATGTGTCGCAATCGTTGGAAGCAGGCGCTGTACACAATATGGAGTCACTGTAGCCAAAAGTATTGGCAAAAGGCTGGCAGAGAATGGAGTTACCATTGTAAGCGGCATGGCAAGAGGCATAGATACTGCTGCCCATAAAGGTGCACTGGAGGCAGAAGGTAATACCATAGCTGTCTTTGGCTGCGGATTGGATCTGTGCTATCCCAGTGAAAATCGTGGACTGAAACGGGAAATTGAGAAAAATGGACTGATAATAAGTGAATATTCTGTGGGAATGGAAGCAAAACCATTTACATTTCCCGAAAGAAATCGTATAATAAGCGGCATATCGGAAAGTGTGATCATAGTTGAAGCCGCCAATCGCAGCGGCTCACTGATAACTGCAGAACTGGCCGCAGACCAGGGTCGTAATGTCTATGCAGTTCCCGGAAACATAACCAGCGAGGCGAGTTTCGGATCGAACAAGCTGATCAGAGAAGGCGTTAAGCCGCTGATATTAATAGATGATGTACTGACAGATATGGGAATCACGCCGGGCTGCGAAGAAAATATCATGCTTCGCCTTGGCGAAGATGAACGCAGCGTCTATAGTGTTGTGAAAAAAAGCAGCGAGGTCACATTTGAAGAAATATGTGCAGCTACGAGCCTTTCACCTGCTGCTGTCAGCGGTATAGTAACGGTTTTGGAAATGAAAGGAATCGTAGTATCGTCTATGGGAAAAGTCTTTATTGACAAAATAGTCTATTGACAGTTTTACAGAATTATGAAAAAATGAAAATTAAGAAATGTTTGACGAATCGGTATTATGTGGTATAATACCATTCGTTTATCGGTTGATTGCAGGCGAATGCATATATATGTAAGTAATCGACCAATCATTTATCACAGGAGGAACAATGGCAAACGCGAAAAAAACATTAGTAATAGTGGAGTCACCATCGAAGGCTAAGACAATAGGTAAGTATTTAGGCTCCAATTACAAAGTGATTGCATCTGTGGGTCATGTAAGAGATCTGCCTAAGAGCAAACTTGGCATCGATATCGATAATGACTTTGAACCGCAGTATATAGCTATAAGAGGCAAGGGCGATATTATAAAAGAACTGAAAAAGGAAGCGAAGAAAGCTTCCAAAGTATATCTCGCAACGGACCCGGACCGTGAGGGAGAAGCCATTTCATGGCATCTTGCTTATTTGCTGGGTATCGATGTAGACCAGCCTTGCAGGATAGAATTCAATGAGATCACCAAGAGCACCATCAAGGAAGCTATCAAGCATCCCAGGAAAATCGAACTCAGTCTGGTAGATGCGCAGCAGGCAAGGCGAGTCCTTGACAGGCTGGTAGGATATCAGATAAGTCCGCTTTTGTGGCGTAAGGTCAAGAAAGGCCTTTCAGCAGGCAGAGTGCAGTCGGCTGCATTGAAAATAATCTGCGACAGAGAGAATGAAATCAAAGCGTTCAAGCCGGTGGAATACTGGACAATAGTTGCAGGCTTCAATAAAGGTAAAGGCTTTACTGCCAAACTGGCAACCAAAAATAATAAGAAGCTTGTAATAAGTAATAAAGAAGAAAATGACAAAACCATTAAGGAACTGAAAGCAGGCAATTACAAAGTCACTGCAATTACCAGAAAGTCGCGCAACAAGAAACCTTTTGCGCCATTTACAACCAGCAGTATGCAGCAAGAAGCATCAACGAAGTTGAATTTCAACACCAGGAAGACAATGATGATCGCTCAGCAGTTGTATGAAGGCGTGGAAGTCCATAAAAAGGGCACCATAGGTCTTATAACCTACCTGAGAACAGATTCTGTAAGAATATCAGCAGAAGCCAAAGGGGCTGCCGCTGACTTTATTACAGAAAAGTACGGTAAGGAATATCTTGGCAATAATGTTTATTCGAATAAGCGTAAGGACATTCAGGATGCTCATGAGGCAATAAGACCTAGTAACATAGATCTGACGCCTGATGATCTGAAGGATTCCCTGTCAAATGATCAGTACAAACTGTATCGCCTGATCTGGTGCAGATTCATGGCCAGTCAGATGACGCCGGCTAAATTTGACGGTATGCTGGTAGATATTCAGAACGGAAGTTATGGATTTAAGGCAAATGGTTCTAAACTGGTATTCGATGGATATCAGAAGGTATATAAGAACAACAGCGATGATGATAAGGACAATATACTGCCTGACCTCGATGAAGGAGAAGAACTGGAAATCAAGTCACTTAAAGGTGAACAGAATTTCACTCAGCCACCTTCGAGATTTACAGAGGCCAGTCTCGTTCGCGAGTTAGAGGAACTTGATATAGGCAGACCAAGTACATATGCGCCTATAGTTGCTACTCTGTCAGATCGTAAATATATAAAGAAAGAAAAGAAATCACTTGTGCCTACAGAACTGGGATTCCTGGTCACAGGCCTTATGGAAGAATACTTCAAGGAAATAGTCGACGTGAACTTTACAGCTGATATGGAAGATAAGCTGGATGACGTGGAGGCTAAGGGTCTGGAGTGGAAATCCATCATAAGAGATTTCTACGGACCATTCAAAAAAGAGCTGGAAGTGGCTGATAATGCCATCGAGAAGGTCGTAGTCGAAGACAGACCTACCGGCGAAATGTGTGAACTGTGCGGGAAACCGCTGGTAATAAAGACAGGCAGATTTGGTGAATTCATTGCCTGCTCAGGTTATCCTGAGTGCAAGAATACCAAACCTATTGTTAAGACTGTGGGTGTCAAATGCCCTAAGTGCGGTAAGGGTATAGTCGAAAGGCATAGCAGAAGGGGAAGAGTTTTCTACGGATGCAGCGGCTATCCTGATTGCGATCAGTCATACTGGTACAAACCTGTCGATAAGAAATGCCCTAAATGCGGAAGTTTATTATTAGAAAAGAAAACCAAAACCAGTCAACTCGCCTGCTCCAATCCGGAGTGCGGGTATAAGGAATAGTGATTAAAAAATTGGAGGTACAGAAATGATAGAATTTCATGCAACAACTATCTGTGCAGTCAGAAGAGGACCTGACGATGTGGCCATAGGCGGCGACGGACAGGTCACAATGGGAGAGACTGCGATTATGAAAAACGGGGCCAAGAAGGTCAAGAAGATCTTTGGAGGCTCAGTAGTGACCGGCTTTGCCGGCTCTGTAGCAGATGCTTTTTCCCTTACTGATAAGTTTGAGAAGAAGCTGGAGGAACACGGGGGTAACCTTAAGAGAGCTGCAGTAGACCTGGCTCAGATGTGGCGCTCAGATAAGGGTATGAGGAGCTTGGAGGCATTGATGATCGTAGCAGATAAAGATGAGATGCTTGTTATATCCGGCAACGGAGAGATCATAGCACCTGATCACGGTTTCGTAGCTATAGGATCAGGCGGAAACTACGCATATTCAGCTGCTAATGCTTTATACAATCACACTGATATGACTGCAGAAGAAATAGTCAGAGAGTCATTGAACATAGCATCATCTATATGCGTTTATACTAATAACAATATCACTGTAGAAAAACTGTAAGAGGGGGTAACAGGTATGGAAACAGCAATTCAGAGCATAGCTCCTAAGGAGACGAAAGTTCAGAGCATGACTCCTAAGGAAATAGTAGCAGAGCTTGATAAATATATCATAGGTCAGGATGAGGCTAAGAAATCTGTAGCTATAGCCCTCAGAAACAGATACAGAAGAAGTCTCCTTCCGGAGGAAATGAGGGAAGAGATCACTCCTAAGAACATCCTTATGATGGGTCCTACCGGTTGTGGTAAAACTGAGATAGCCAGAAGACTGGCGAAGCTGATGAAAGCGCCTTTTGTTAAAGTCGAGGCGACAAAATTCACCGAAGTGGGATATGTGGGACGTGATGTGGATTCCATGATAAGAGACCTGGCAGAGGCATCTATCAGAATCACCAAGTCAGCTAAACTTGAAGAAAAGTATGACATAGCTGATAAGATCGCTGAGGAAAAAATCATAGAGGCCATAATTCCGGGCAATAAGAAAAAGGAAGCAGGCCAGAAGCCTTCAAATCCTTTTGACTTCATCATGAACAGCGGCGGCTATCAAAGCCAGAAGCAGCAGTATGAAGAAGGACAGGATAAGAAGAATGAAGAAGCAAAACCGGCTTCTGATATAGAAATGGCCAGAGAACAGGTCAAACAGCAGCTTGAGCAGGGATTGCTGGAAGAGCAGTTCATCGAGATAGAAGTCGCTGATGCCCCTAAGGGAAATCAGCTTGATATGAGCAATGAAGGCATGAGCATCGCTATAGGCAATATCTTTGGAGATATGATGCCTCAGAAGACCAAGAAGAAGAGAGTAAGAGTAAAAGACGCCCGCAAGATATTGAGGGAGCAGGAAGCTCAGAACCTTCTGGATATGGATCAGGTAGCAGATGAAGCTCTGGAAAACGCAGAGCAGAACGGAATAATCTTTATAGATGAAATCGATAAGATAGCATCTTCCGGCGGTTATTCAGGCGCTGATGTATCTCGTGAAGGAGTTCAGAGAGACATCCTGCCTATAGTGGAAGGAAGCGTAGTAAATACTAAGTATGGTCCAATGAAGACTGATCATATTCTGTTCATCGGAGCTGGAGCATTCCATACTTCCAAGCCTACAGACCTTATACCTGAGCTTCAGGGACGTTTCCCGATCAGAGTAGAACTGAACAATCTTGACAAGGAAGATTTCGTCAAGATCCTGACAGTACCTGAGAATGCTATAACCAAACAGCAGCAGGCTTTGCTGGCAACAGAAGGTATCAATCTGGAGTTCACAGATGATTCCATAGATGAGATCGCCGAGATGTCATTCCTCATGAATGAGCAGACTGAGAATATCGGCGCAAGAAGACTTTATACTATACTGGAAAAGCTTCTTGAAGACATTTCATTCGAGATACCTGAAACCGGTGATGATGGAAAGATATCTATTGACAGGGAGTTTGTACAGAGTAAATTTGAAGACACCATTAGAAGAGACGATATGGATAAATATATTTTATAAGGAGAAAGTAAAGAGGAGAAAAATCAATGAGCGAAAAACTTTTAACCAGAATCAGAAAACTGAACTGGACACTTTCAGAGAGTGCGTCGGGATATGTTTCATTTGATGAATTATGTGATATCATAGGCGAAATGCTGGATTCGAATGTATATATCATGAACAAAAGAGGTAAGGTCCTTGCAGCAAAATACAATCCTGGTGAGGAATCTCCTTTGGTAGTTGAAACTGAAGGAAAATATATGCTTCCTTCAAAGTACAATGACAAGTTCTTACAGATCACAGAGACGAAAGAGAACCTTATCTACGATAGCATCAAAGAATTTTACGGCGAAGATTATAAGATGGCCAGCAAATATCACGTGATAGTTCCTATAATTTTTGGCGGTGAGCGCGTAGCTACGTTGCTGCTGGCCAGACCGGACAGAGCTTTTGATGACGAAGATGTGGCTATATGTGAATATGGCGCTACTGTAATAGGTCTCGAAGTAACTAAGGGCATAGCACTTGAGGAAGAGGCAGACAACAGAGAGCAGAACGCAGTATCTATGGCTTTAGAAACATTGTCTTATTCAGAACTCGATGCTGTTACCAAGATATTTGCCGAACTTGACGGCAATGAAGGACTTCTGGTAGCCAGCAAAGTCGCTGATAAATCGGGGATCACGCGTTCTGTAATAGTAAACGCTCTCAGAAAACTTGAGAGTGCCGGGGTTATAGAATCCAGATCTCTGGGCATGAAGGGCACAAGGATCAAGATCACCAATGAGTTCTTAAGAGGCGAAATAGAAAAGATCAATATCTGATGTTAAGATTTACTGAAGACAACAGAGTTCTTGATCAGGAAAGCTACAGGGCGATATTAGTCGGTCTGCAGTTTTCCGGTGATATAGAACATTCCATGGAAGAACTTCGCGGATTGGCAGAAGCTGATAATGTTGAAGTTATAGGGGAAGCGGTGCAGGCGCTGGATAAGCCGAACACCGCTACTTTGATTGGAAGCGGTAAAGTTGTGGAAATTGCTGAAATGGCCGAGAATATGGAAGCTGATATGATCATATTCAATGATGAACTCAGCGGAATGCAGTTACGAAATCTGGAAGATGCCCTGAAGGTAAAAGTAATAGACAGGACAATTCTGATACTTGATATATTTGCGTCCAGAGCAGATTCTGCAGAGGGTAAGCTACAGGTGGAACTGGCCCAGCTTCAGTACAGGATGCCCCGACTCATCGGCTTTGGCAAGTCACTGTCAAGATTAGGCGGCGGCATTGGCACCAGAGGACCGGGCGAAAAGAAGCTGGAAACCGACAGGCGCCATGTGGAACGTCGTATGGATGACATTAAGGGCGAACTGGCACATTTGCAGGTAACCCGTAAAGTACAGAGATCCAAAAGAGAAAAGTCGGATATCCCGGTAGTTGCCCTGGTCGGATATACTAATTCCGGAAAATCCGCCCTTATGAACAAACTCCTCGAGATCACGGATAAGTCAGAAAAGGCTGTGAGTGAGAAGGATATGCTCTTTGCGACACTTGATACTCAGCAGCGAAATGTCAAGCTGGATTCCAATCATGAATTCATACTGATAGATACGGTAGGTTTCGTAAGCAGATTGCCTCACGGACTTGTTGAAGCATTCAAAGCAACTTTGGAAGAGGTAAAGTATGCTGATCTTCTGCTGCATATAGTAGACGCATCATTCGAAGGCAGCAGTTTCCAGATAGATGTTACAAATAAAGTTCTCGGCGAAATCGGTGCCGGAGATAAAGATAAGATCATGGTGTTCAATAAGATGGACATAGCCGACGGAATACAGATACCGCAAAAAGGCGAGGATAATGTCTTTATTTCTGCCAGGACAGGCGAAAACATAGACGAGCTGATAGATGTGATCAAAGACAGAGTTTTCGGAGCCACTGTGAAGACCAGGCTTCTGATACCTTATGACAGGGGAGACATTTCGTCGTACCTTTGTGAGAAGGCGACAGTATCTGCCATGGATTACAAAGAAAACGGCACGGAATTTACGCTGGAACTAAGCGAGGCAGATTATCGGAGGCTGAAGAAATATGAAATCTTATAGTACTGTAATGGGCCTCGGCGTAGCAGAACAGACTATCGAAAAATCAAGGTTCATCGCATATGTATCACCGGCAGAGTCCCGTGAGGAAGCAGATGCTTTCATTGAAGTCATAAGAAAGAAACATCGCGACGCAACTCATAATGTGCCGGCTATGGTCATAGGCGACAAGTTTCAGATACAGTGGGCCAGTGATGACGGAGAACCACAGGGAACTTCCGGAGCTCCGATCGTTCAGATGATGGTCCAGGAGGGTATCACCAACACGGTGGTAGTAGTTACGAGATATTTTGGTGGAATCAAACTAGGCACCGGCGGTCTGGTCCGCGCATACACTTCAAGCGCCAAAAATGGACTTGTGAGCGCGAAAATCTGCGATGTAGAGGCAATGGAGGTAATACCGTGCAAAATCGATTATAAAGCCTTCAACAAGGTGCAGAATTATAACTTCGAAGGCAAGGCAGAAATACAGGATATCGATTATGCAGAATGTGTAAATTTTACTATGGTTTCACAGCCCGAAAACACACTCTGGTGCAAAAACGCTATTATGGGAATTTCCAACGGTGAAGCAGTTTTTGGCTCAGGAGAAAGCAGGCTTGTCAAAATACCAAAATAAAATATCTCTTAAAAATATGCGAAAAAATGTGTTGACAAACAAAGTGATTTACTGTATAGTTAGTAAATGTGTCAAGGACACCGGATACAACAAACTTGGGCGTTTAGCTCAGCTGGGAGAGCATCTGCCTTACAAGCAGGGGGTCATAGGTTCGAGCCCTATAACGCCCACCAAGTTAGTTAAAAAGTATGCGCGGAAAAATCACGAAATGCAGAACGCATGGTCAGATGACAATGACCGATCAATGCAGCAATTCGTATTTCCAAAAGCGGGTATGCGCAGAGGAATTTGCAAGCATAAGGCCAAGTAGTTCAGTTGGTTAGAATGCCAGCCTGTCACGCTGGAGGTCGACGGTTCGAGCCCGTTCTTGGTCGCCAATTTAATTAAACAACATGCTGGCGTGGCTCAACGGTAGAGCAGCTGATTTGTAATCAGCAGGTTGAGGGTTCGATTCCCCCCGCCAGCTCCATTTAAAAATAATTCAATATTTAGTATGTCGAGGGATGCCCGAGTGGCTAAAGGGGGCGGACTGTAAATCCGTTAGCTGAGCTTACGATGGTTCGAATCCATCTCCCTCGACCAATTTTGCGGAAGTGGCTCAGGGGTAGAGCATCGCCTTGCCAAGGCGAGGGTCGCGAGTTCGAATCTCGTCTTCCGCTCCAATTTTGCAGATGTCGTATAATGGTAATACCTCAGCCTTCCAAGCTGATGCCGCGGGTTCGATTCCCGCCATCTGCTCCATTTAATCGATCATGGTGTGGGCTCATAGCTCAGCTGGATAGAGCAACGGCCTTCTAAGCCGTGTGTCCGGAGTTCGAATCTCCGTGGGCTCACCAATTTTTTTAAACAAGGGATAGTAGTGGGGTATAGCCAAGTGGTAAGGCAAGGGACTTTGACTCCCTCACGCGTAGGTTCGAGTCCTGCTACCCCAGCCAATTTTTGACCCATTAGCTCAGGTGGTAGAGCACTTGACTTTTAATCAAGGTGTCCGGAGTTCGAATCTCCGATGGGTCACCATTTTTTTACGACATAGGATCCATTTGGAGAGGTGTCCGAGCGGTTGATGGTGCCGGTCTTGAAAACCGGTGTACGTAACGTACCGTGGGTTCGAATCCCACCCTCTCCGCCATAAACTTACATTATGGGATTCGATATTGAAAGCCATAAAAGCTGGAGAAGTACTCAAGTGGCTGAAGAGGATGGTTTGCTAAACCATTAGGGTTCGATAAGGGCCGCGCGAGTTCGAATCTCGCCTTCTCCGCCATTTAATACAGGGGTATAGCTCAGTTGGTAGAGCAGTGGTCTCCAAAACCACGTGTCGAGGGTTCAAGTCCTTCTGCCCCTGCCAAATAATAGAATATAACCGTATATCGGGGTGTAGCGCAGTTTGGTAGCGCAACTGGTTTGGGACCAGTGGGCCGCGGGTTCAAATCCTGCCACCCCGACCATTTTTTAAGACGTGGGCCACTAGCTCAGTTGGTCAGAGCGTCCGGCTCATAACCGGCAGGTCCCGGGTTCAAGTCCCTGGTGGCCCACCAATTAAATACAAACGTGCTCAGATAGCTCAGTAGGTAGAGCAGGGGACTGAAAATCCCCGTGTCCTTGGTTCAATTCCGAGTCTGAGCACCACTTGAAAAACGGCAGTCGTTGCAAACACATAGTGTTCGATGATTGCTGATTTTTTTTGCTATTTCAGTAACATTTATCAAAAATGGTTGCTTTTTCCAGTATTTTTTGGTAAAATACGGTTATAAACTTGGGGGAGTATGTTATGGCACAACTTTACTATAGATACAGCACTATGAATGCGGGCAAGTCTATTGAACTGATCAAGGTCGCATACAATTATGAAGAGCGTGGAAAGCATGTAATGACACTGGTTCCGTCTGTTGACAACAGATACGGTGTCGGAGTGATCACATCCAGAATAGGGATCCAGCGTGAGGCTACTATCGTCAATGAGAGCAGCAATATTCTGGAAATGTTCATTAGAGAGAATGAGAAGCACAGTATAGACTGTGTGCTTATAGATGAGTGCCAGTTCCTGAAGAAGCACCATGTGGAAGAACTTGTCGAGATCGTCGACAGCTTCGATGTGCCGGTGCTGGCTTATGGCCTTAAGAACGATTTTAAGAATGACCTTTTCGAAGGTTCATATTATATGCTGATCTATGCAGATAAAATTGAGGAAATCAAGACTATCTGCTGGTGCGGCAGGAAGGCTACCATGGTAGCCAGAGTAGTCAACGGTAATATCGTCAAACAGGGCGAACAGATCCTCATAGGCGGAAACGATATGTACGTTTCCCTTTGTCGCAAGCACTACAACGATGGACGCCTGGGTCCGGATAAATAACAGGTGGTGAAAATATGCTTACGAAAAACAGACATAGCAGAATATTAAGAGGAGGCATGGCAGTGATTCTATCTATATTGATAGTAACTGTTATGATGCCTTCTTTTGCTTTTTCAGCAAGTGAAAGTGTTTCTGTGCCATCTGCAAAGGGCACTATCAAGCAGTCTGGTGGCGTTTATGTCAGATCGTCTTCAAGTCTGCTGTCATCTGTTAAAACAACTTTGGCTAAGAACAAGGTCGTGAGTGTGTCTTCTGAGAAATTCACGGCCACCACTAGCACAAACACCAAGTACAGATGGTGTTATGTGCCAGCTTACAAGGGCTATGTAAGAAGAGATATGGTGTCTCTGTCATTCGGAAATGTTCAAGGGACAACAACGGCAACGGTTTACGGCCGTTCCGGCGCGGGCACCAAGTATGCAGCTAAGCATACCTTCAGCAAAGGTGAGACCGTTACGGTGGCCATGAAGGCATACGATAAATACAAGAACAAATGGTACCGCGTGAAATACGGCAGCAAGTATTACTTTGTGCTAGCTGAATATGTAGACCTGGGCGTTAGCACATCCGAGATTTCAGCGATAAAAACTACTGCAAAGGCTTATTCCAAGGTAAGCACTACGTCGACCTACGGCAAAGTGACTGCGTCGGCGGGCACCGTAGTCAGGTCGTCTAAGAGCGCGTCTTCGTCCAGCAAGGGCACACTGGCCAAGGGAACCAGCCTGAATATTTCTTCTGAGAGTTTCAACAGTGCCAGCAGTACGGCTTCTAAGTACATATGGTATTATTCGCCTACATACAAGGGCTATGTTAAATCCGGAGATGTTTCCCTGACCTATAAAACTAAGAAGGGACATACTACGGACAGCCTTAATATGAGAACGGGTGCAGGAACGGGATTCAGCAAGAGCGGTACTCTTGCTTCAGGTGCTACTGTATACAGAGTCATGAACGCCTATGATACGGGCAAGAGTAAATGGTATAAGATCAAGTATGGCAGCACTTACAGGTATGTTTCTGCTGCATATGTATCATTCAGCAGTTCTAGCGGCGGCAGTTCAGAGTCGACAACGGAAAGTGACTATGAAAAGTCTTTGATAAGTGCGGGATTCCCTGCAAGCTATGCTTCCAGACTGGCCACACTGCATAAGTCACATCCAAACTGGGTATTCAAGGCAGTGGACACGGGACTTACATGGAGCAGCGCAGCAGCCAAACAGACTGCCAGTAACGGAAGTAATGCCATTCAGACCGTTTATGCACCGTCATACAGATCTACGGATAAAGGATGCTACAATTATCTGAAAGACACTTATACCATAAGAGATGGTTCCACATGGGTAACGGCTTCTAAGAAGGCTGTATACTATTACATGGATCCTAGAAACTGGCTGGATGAGACCAATATATTCATGTTTGAAGACAACGGGTATAATTCGGAATATCAGACTGAGAGTATAGTTGAGGCGGTAGTACAGAACAATTCAGTTCTATATAACAACGCGTCATTGTTCGTAGATGCCGGAAAGACATATGACATCAGTCCGATTTATCTGGCAGCTAAGTCATATACTGAGCTCGGCGGATATACGTCTATGATAAACGGAAAAACGTTTACATATGGAGGCGTGAAATATAAGAAATGCTATAATGCATATAATATCGGCGCAACTGATGGGGCAAACGCGGCTATCAGAGGACTGGTCTATGCTAATGGTGGCTCTGTTTCCAAGGATTACGCCAGAGGTACGAGCACCAGTCATGGCAGAGCTTGGTCGAGTTTGAGTAAAGCTATTAATGGAGGGGCCCGTTATCTATGCAGTGATTATATAAGTAATAAGCAGGATACCAGATATCTGGAGCATTTCAATGTGAGAAACGGGCTTTCCAGTGTAGGAACTCATGAATATCAGACAGCCGTATTTTCGCCGAAATCCATGGCTTACGCTACATCTAAGGCATATGCAGATTATGGAATATTGAATAAGAAGATCGTCTTTTACATTCCGGTATACAGTAATATGCCGTCAAGTGTATGCTCGCAGCCGTCAACAAGCTGGAGCAAAGATAACAACTACTATCTGAAGACATTGAATTTCACTGCTGGAACGGATACATACAAGCAGATCAAGAACAGTGGCTTGTACTACACAACATCATTCACTCAGAATGTGGCTAATAGCGTGACTTCAGTAAACATCACTGCTCTGGCCGCCAAATCAGGAGCTACTGTGACCGGAGATACGGGAGTACAGACCCTGCAGGTAGGAACTAACAAGTTTACGATCAAGTGTAAGTCTTCATCGGGAATGACGAGAACATACACATTGACTATAGTAAGAGCATCCAGTTAAATCAATAACGAAAACCCTGATAGGTGCTGCGCCTTTTCAGCTCGGCACTTATTTTATTTAAGATGGTCCTTTTCTTATAACTCCAGGTTGGGGATATGAGGATCTTCCGCGGCGCATCTGCTGTCATTCTGTGGATTACCATGTCAGGCGGCAGTATCTCCAGAATATCACATACCAGACTTACATATTCATCTATGCTTTCGAAAGGCACATAATCGCCATATTCCTTTTCCATAGTTGAACCTTTAACTACATTCAGCAGATGGAGTTTGATGCCCCAGGCGCCGCTTTTGATAACGTGATCCACAGAGGCCATCATGTCATCTCTGGATTCCCCTGGAAGGCCCAGAATCAGGTGTACGACGGTTTTTATGTGAAGGGAGGAAAGTTCTTCCATTGCCTTATCATATACAGGCAGATCGTAGCATCTGTTGATCAGTCTGGCTGTACTGTCATTAGCTGTTTGCAGGCCAAGCTCCACCCACATAAAGTACTCTTTATTGATAGAGTCCAGGAGATCAAGTACTTCTTCAGGCAGGCAGTCAGGCCGTGTAGCAATGGCCAGACCATCTATACGCGGGTCCTTCAAAGCAATGTAATACTTTTCACGAAGAACATCCACAGGAGCATAGGTATTGGTGTGATTCTGGAAGTAGGCCAGATAGCCTGCGCCGGGCCATTTCTTTGACAGAAGACTGATCTGATCATCTATAGACGAGGCGAAATCCCCACCGCCGCCGTTGCCGCAGAAAAGACAGCCCCCGGTACCCTTTGTGCCATCGCGGTTAGGACAGGTGAAACCTCCGTCGAGAGCCAGCTTGGCCATTTTTCGGCCGAATTTGCCCTTAAGGTATAAGTTCACTGTATTAATAGGTTCTTCTGGTGTTTTTCTGGTAGTATCCATAGTTGTTCCCCCCCCTTTTTTTTAAGCTGATTATATGATATAATATATCGATTAAATTGTGAAGATGATTTGGAGGTTTTTGTTGAAATGACAGTAAATAATAACTGTGATCCCGGATGTTCATGGTCTGGCAGGACAGGACAGCGGGCAGGCGTATCCTTCGATCCGATAGGCAATGGAATGATGAGGAAACAGCTGCTATTGCACAGTTGCTGCGGTCCTTGCAGTACAGCCGTCATAGAGCGACTGATACAGGATTATGAGATAACTGTTTTTTTCTATAATCCATGCATCACCGATGTGGAAGAATATGAAAAGCGTAAATTAAATCAGATCAAATTCATAACGGCAATAAACCAAAAAGCAGAGACTGAGTTTGGACGGGTAAATTTCATCGAGGGCGATTATGAGCCTGATGAATATCTTGAGAAGGTCAGGGGACTGGAAAATGAACCTGAGGGTGGAGAGCGCTGTACGGTCTGCTTCAGACAGAGGCTCACCAAGACAGCTGCCTACGCTGCCAGACATGGATATCCTATATTTGGGACTACATTGACAGTAAGTCCACATAAGAATTATAAGCTTATTTCGGAAATAGGTAACAGCCTTGCAGAAGAGTATGGGACTGAATTTCTGGATATGGATTTCAAGAAAAAGGCGGGCTTCCAGAGAAGTGTGCAGCTTTCCAAAGAATACGATCTCTACAGGCAGGATTACTGCGGATGTGGTTATTCCAAGAGAAAATAGTGTTTACAATAAATTATTATAGCAAGGAGATAAAAGATGTCACAACTTATATTACCTAAGGACTATAAATCTGTCCTGAACCCTCTGGAAACCCAGAGAGCCATTAAAAAAGTCAAGGATTACTTCCAGGATGAACTGGCATATGGCCTGCATCTTAGACGAGTGTCCGCACCTTTGTTCGTAAGGCCGGAGACGGGGCTGAATGATAACCTTAACGGCGTAGAGAGACGCGTAAGTTTCACTTTGAAAGACATGGACGAGGCACAGGTAGAAGTGGTGCAGTCCCTGGCAAAATGGAAGCGTAATGCTCTTGGTAAGTACGGCATCAAGCCGGGCAACGGCATATATACGGATATGAACGCCATCAGAAGAGACGAGGAACTTGACAATCTCCATTCGATCTATGTAGATCAGTGGGATTGGGAGAAGGTAATGAATAAGGAAGACAGGACTACTGAGTATCTTCATGAGACTGTCGAGACTATATATAACGCAGTGAAGAACCTAGGCGACTATGTAAACAGACTGTATCACGACGTCCAGACTGAACTTCCAAATGAGATATACTTCATAACTTCTCAGGAACTTGAGGATCTGTATCCGGATAAGACTCCTAAGGAGAGAGAAGACCTGATCTGTCGTGATCACGGTGCAGTATTCATAGAGAAGATAGGCGGACCTCTTAAGTCAGGTGAGAAGCATGACGGCAGATCTCCGGACTATGATGACTGGGAACTCAACGGAGACATAATCCTGTGGAACGATGTCCTGGATAGAGCTTTCGAGATTTCTTCTATGGGTATCAGAGTCGACGCGGAGGCTATGGACAGACAGCTGAAAATAGCAGACGCCGAAGACAGAAGAAGCAAGCCATTCCACCAGGCAGTGCTCAATAACGAACTTCCTTACTCCATCGGCGGAGGTATAGGACAGAGCAGGTTATGCATGTTTTTCCTGCGCAAAGCCCATATAGGCGAGGTACAGGCATCGGTATGGCCTGACGATATGATAGTTGAATGCAGGAAACATGGTATTTTTCTGCTGTAGTAGGGAGAGCAATGAAATACGTCGATCTGGTTATAGACAATAACAGCAGGCATACTGATGACCTGTTTACATACGCCACAGAAGAAGATCTGAAAACAGGCCAGATCGTACAAGTCCCATTCAGCAATGGCAATAAAGTGAGAAACGCATGTGTTTTCGCCACGGATGTTGTGCCGGATCCTTCAATCAAACGATTCAAGAGAGTCGGTTCAGTAGATCCGGATATTTCCTTAAACGAAGAGATGGTCAGCACCATAACATGGATGCGCCAGCGCTACGGAATCAAATATCTGGATGGACTCAGAGCGTTCATTCCAAACGGGAAACCGGCGAAGGCGGGGAAAGAGAAGGAACCGTATAAGGATGTGACAGGCGAAACGCAGCATATAGATGCTCTGACCGTGGAACAAAGGGCAGCTGTTGAGGAAATCAACGGTGCCATAGACGCATGCCGCGGTGAGAGCTTTCTTATCCACGGCGTTACCAGCAGCGGTAAGACCGAGATATATATGCGAGCCATAGCCAAAGCTTTGTCCATGGGTAAGACTGCCATTATGCTTGTACCGGAGATCGCACTTACCAGGCAGGTCATAGACAGGTTTATAGGCAGGTTTGGCAAAAGCGCTATCGCAGTGCTCCACAGCAAGCTTACCAGACGCGAGAGATTCGACGAGTGGATGCGCGTCAGGCGTGGCGAGGCTAAGATAGTTATAGGTGCCAGGATCGGTGTTTTCGCACCCTTGGAAAACATCGGCGTGATTATTATGGATGAGGAACACGAATCCACGTATAAATCAGATCAGACACCTAAATATGATACTGTAGATATTGCCACCAAAAGGCTTATGTACTATGATGGCGTGCTGATACTTGGCAGTGCCACACCTTCGGTAGTGTCTTATGAACGGGCAAAAGAGGGTATATATAAGCTGATCGAGTTGAAACACAGATACAATGAGACCCCTATGCCCCATATATCACTTGTGGATATGCGTGAAGAACTGAAGCATGGCAATCGAACGATTTTCAGCGATGAACTCTACAGAGCTATCAAAGATAATCTTGGGGATGGCCGGCAGGTCATTCTGTTTATTAACAGGCGGGGCTATTCGACTTTCATTTCCTGCAGGGACTGCGGCGAAGCCATGAAGTGCCCTGAATGCGGCATATCGCTGGTTTATCACAAAAGTGAAAATATGGCGGTCTGCCATTACTGCGGCAAAAGTTTTGTAGTACCGGATGTCTGCCCGTCATGCGGAAGCAGGAACATTAAATATTTCGGCGTAGGTACGGAAAAGGTCGAAGAATTTACACAGAAAATGTTTCCGGAAAAAGTCGTAGACAGGCTGGATCTGGACACGGCCAAAAACAACAGAGAAATCACGCGGATATTAAATGGATTTTCTAAAGGAAAGACAGATATACTAATTGGTACTCAATTGGTAGCCAAGGGACTGGATTTTAAAAATGTTGGTCTGGTGGGAGTGATTTCTGCTGATGTGAGCCTGAATATTCCTGATTACAGATCTACGGAACGTACATTTCAACTGGTGACACAGGTGGCAGGGAGAGCAGGCAGAGGGAATGACCCGGGACAGGTCATAGTACAATCATACACTCCCGATAATTTCGCCCTTCAGGCCGCTGCTCATTACGATTATGAAGGCTTCTTCAAGACTGAGATAATGACAAGAAACTTTATGGGATATCCGCCATTTACAGATTTGATAGTTGTGGAATTCACGGCTACAGAGGAAGCTATTGCAATAGATACGGCATCGCGGTGCAGGGATTACCTTATCAGTGCTGGACTTCCCGAGGCAGAAAAAATATTCGAGCCTGTACTTTCGTCGAATTTCAAAGGCCAGGACAGTTTCAGATATCACATAATGATCAAATGTCCAAAGGGAGAAAGAAATAAATATATTTATTACATAAGATTCTTCGGTGAGCAATTGATCACCAGAAAAATCAAATGCAATTATACTATAGATGTAAACCCATATAGCGCATTTTAGGAGGAAATAATGGCAATAAGAAACATTGTAAGACAAGGAGATCCGATTCTCCGCAAACACTGCCGCGAGATAACGGATGTAAATGAACATATCAGAACGACTATGGAAGACATGGTAGACACTATGAGATCGGAATTCGGCGTAGGCCTGGCTGGACCGCAGGTTGGTGTAATGAGAAGGATGTTCGTAGCTGAACCTGAACCTGATAGAGTGTATTATATGATCAATCCCGAAATAATCGAACAGTCGGGATCTCAGGTCGGAGAGGAAGGCTGTCTCAGCATTCCGGGGCTCATAGGCCAGGTTGAAAGACCTATGAAGATTAAGATAAAAGCTTTGGATCTGGACGGAAATATGCAGGAATATGATTTAGAAGGTTTTGACGCCAGAGTAATGTGTCATGAAAACGACCATCTGGATGGCATTTTATATACGGATACTGCAACGGATGTCCATGATCCTATGGAAGATATCCAAGAGGAAGAAGAAAAATGAAAATAGTATTTATGGGAACGCCGGATTTCGCAGTACCTACATTAGACGCCCTGGTGAAAGCAGGTCATGAAGTTGGCCTAGTAGTAACTCAGCCGGATAGGGCACGCAACAGGAATCAGGTAACTTATTCGCCCGTAAAGGAGGCGGCACTGAAACACGGCATAGATGTTCTGCAACCGGAAAAATTAAGCGCAGATCAAGATACATTCGAATCTATCGAGTCCTTTGGACCGGATGCTATCATAGTCGTAGCCTATGGCCAGTTCCTGAAGAAAGACATGCTGGATCTGCCCAAATACGGATGCCTCAATGTTCACGGCTCTTTATTGCCTAAGCTGAGAGGGGCATCTCCCATGCAGCAAGCCATCCTGGAAGGTGATGAAGAAACAGGTGTCACAATAATGAAAATGGCAGAGGGTATGGACAGCGGCGACATGATCGCAGCTGCTGCGACTCCTGTAGATCATAAGAATTTCGAAGAGATACACGATGAATTGGCTGCTATGGGAGCAAAGCTTCTGGTAGATGTGCTACCTACCGTGGAAGACGGTACCGCCATGTACACTCCGCAAAATGAAGACCAGGCGACCTTCGCCGGCCTCATTAAAAAAAGTGACGGCCGGATAGACTTCAGCAGAAGTGCCGAAGAGGTAGATCAGCTGATAAGAGCCTTTGATCCGTGGCCGGGTGCTTTTTGTCAGCTGGATGGGAAAACCGTTAAATTCTGGAAAGCGGAGTCAATGAGTGTTAACTGCAGCGAACCAGCAGGGTCTATTGTTAAGGCTGACGAAGACGGACTATGCATATGCTGCGGCGGCAGCATTTTGTGCGTGAAGGAACTTCAAATGCCGGGCAAGAAGAGGGTAGCCTGCGGAGATTTTCTCAGAGGCCATAAAATAGAAAAGGGAACTTTGTTCAATTGATGAATATTGCTCGAAAAAAGTGTGAAAACCTTGATTCGAGCAGTTGTTTTTTTTGACCCCTTTAGCGTAGTATGGTATAATATTGGCATAACTTAAGGGGGGAATTTAATGTTTTATTACGGATACGGATTAGATCCAACTATAATTTTGCTGATACCGGCAATGATATTCGCACTTGTAGCCCAGGGGATGGTAAAAAGTGCATTCAATACTTATTCAAGAGTGAGGAACAGAAATGGATTGACGGGGGCTCAGGCTGCTCGTCGTGTTTTAGATAATAACGGACTTTCTGATGTGGAAATCGAGCAGATCAGTGGCAGTCTTACAGATAATTATGATCCGAGAAGCAGGGTGCTGCATCTTTCATCGGATGTGTGCAATGTGGATTCGGTCAGCGCAGTGAGCGTAGCCTGCCATGAGGCCGGCCATGCTATACAGCATGCGAATGGCTATGTACCTTTGAAAATAAGGAACGGCATAGTGCCGGTCGTTAATTTCGCGTCGAATATTTCATGGATATTGATAGTAGTCGGGCTGATTCTCTTGTTCCAACAGAGTGGATCGACAAGCACCCTTGGGAATCTGATTTTTGATATAGGTGTTCTAGCCTTCTTTGCAGTGATAGTGTTCCATTTGATTACTCTGCCAGTCGAATTGAATGCCAGTAAACGAGCTATTGACCAGATGGAATCTTTGTCAATAGTTGCGCCGGAGGACATCAGAGGCTCCAGGAAAGTGTTGAGAGCGGCGGCTATGACATATGTTGCAGCTTTAGCTATGGCAGTTGCCAATCTGCTGAGAATATTGGCTATAAGAGGTAGAGACTGAATCAACAAACAGGAGGACAGATGGACATAAATCGAAAGACTGCGTATAAGGTGTTACTGAGAATGGAACAGACTGAGGCTTATTCAAATATAGAGTTGAATGCTCAGTTGAAACAGGAACAACCCGATTCCCCGGGGTTTGTCAGGGAGTTGGTTTATGGTGTTACGGAGAGAAGACTGTATTTGGATTTCTTTCTGGCACAACTGGTATCCAGAGGATTGAAAAAACTGAAAGCTCAGCCTCTGACCATACTAAGGATGGGCCTTTACCAGATAATGTTCATGGATTCCGTTCCTGACTATGCAGCTGTCGATGAGTCTGTACAATTGGCCAGGCGTTACTGTTTCGGGCAGGCTGGGCTTGTTAATGGGGTACTTCGTAATTATCAGAGAAATAAAGACACCCTTAAAAAGCCAAAGAGCGTTAAAAATGTGGTGAAGAGATTATCTTATGAGTATTCCTTCGCTCCCTGCATAACCAAAATGTGGCTTGATCAATACGGTCTGGATAGGACTAGGGAAATCATGGAGGCTTCCAACGAGACTCCACCGGTCATGATAAGAGTCAATCCTTTGAAGACCGATGCGGACACATTGATAGCCAGATTAGAAGAAAATGAAATACAGGCAGTCAGATCTGAAGATACAGAGAGAATCCTCATTTGTAAAGGCAAGAACATACTTGATACTATGGAGTATCACCAGGGATTGTTTTCGGTACAGGATGAGGCATCGGTACTGGCAATAGAGGCTTTCAAACCTCAACCGGAGGATCTGATAATTGATGTCTGTGCTGCACCGGGAGGCAAGGCTATGGCATGTGCTGAGATAATGAATAATACAGGGAAGATAATCGCCTTTGATTTGTATGATAAGAAAATAAAACATATGCAGGAAGAAGCCTACAGGCTGGGCGTTACTAATATAGAAGCATCAGTTCACGATGCAACTAAGCTGAAAAAAGAACTTGTCGGCCAAGCTGACAGAGTAATATGTGATGTGCCTTGTTCAGGACTTGGCGTAGTACGCCGAAAGCCTGAAATCAAATATAAGAAATTGACCAACGATGGAAAAGACCTGGCCAAATTGCAGTTGTCTATATTGGAGACTGCCGCTAAGTATGTTAAAGAAGGCGGACAACTCATGTATAGCACATGTACTATAAACGCCAATGAAAACACGGGGGTCATAAGCGCATTCCTGGGCAAGCACAGTAATTTTAATTTAGGAAGAAACCGGCAGCTGTTACCTAATTCTGATGGAACAGATGGTTTTTACTATTGTAAAATGAAAAAACGATACTAGCTGAAAGGAGTATCTTTATAGTATGGAAATCGGGTTCAAGACTGACAAAGGCAAGATGCGGAGCAATAATGAAGATGCATGTTTTGTAATGCAGAAAGACAGAGTATTCATTATAGCTGATGGTGTCGGAGGCAACAAATCAGGTGAAATAGCAAGCAGAACGGCTGTTAAGGGTATAGTTGAGTACATTGAGAATAATCCCCTGGATGGCATAAGTTCTCCTAAGAAGATACAGGAGTATTTCAATGAATGTATCAAAAAGATCAACTTCACTGTGCTTGAGAGCTCTCAGAGATTTGAAGAAAATCGAGGAATGGCTACGACTATAGTTGTAGCTTACATTGTTAAGAATAAGATGTATGTTATGAATGTAGGCGACAGCAGAGCATACATATTCAGGAAACATAAGCTGAGACAGATAACCGAGGATCACACCTACGTAAATAGTTTGGTGAAGGCCGGCGTTATCACAGAAGAAGAAGCTGAATATCATGAAAACAAGAACATGATAACCAGAGCTATAGGCGCGGACTATAAGGTGGATGCTGACTTTTTCGTAACATCCATTAAAAAGAACGATATAATACTTATGTGCACTGATGGCCTCTATGGTGAGGTCAACCAGCAGGATCTGGTCCTGAAACTGGCAGAAGGAAAACCTATGAGCGATACTTGTTATGACTTGATAGAAATGGCGAATATACACGGCGGTAATGACAACATTACTGTGATCTGTTTGAAGATAACGGAGGACGAAATAGATGAGTAAATTGTTAGTAGGCAGGTATGAACTGGTAGAAAAAATTGGCGAAGGCGGAATGGCTGTCGTCTATAAATCCAGGGACAGATTGCTGAACAGGTATGTAGCAATCAAAATACTGCGCCCTGAGTTTACTAAGGACGCTCAGTTTGTAGATAGCTTCAAGAAGGAATCACAGGCGGCTGCGGGTCTGCAGCATCCTAATATTATCAGTGTCTATGATGTTGGAAGAGAAGGTAATATCCACTTCATTGTTATGGAACTGATAAATGGAAAGCCTCTTAGTGATGTGATCAAAGAACAGGCACCTATGGATTACAAGAGGAGCATCGAGATCACCAAACAGGTAGCGGCAGCCCTGAGTGTGGCCCATAAGAATAACATAATTCACAGGGACATAAAGCCTCATAATATAATGATAACCGAGGACGGAATGGCTAAACTTGGTGATTTCGGTATTGCTAAGGCCGTAAGCGATTCCACTTTGACGGAGACCAGTAAAATAATCGGTTCCGTACATTATTTCTCACCGGAACAGGCAAGAGGCGCTTATGTCGATGAACGCTCGGATCTGTATTCTCTGGGTATTGTTTTGTACGAAATGCTGACAGGCCAGGTGCCTTTCGATGGTGACAACCCTGTCCAGGTAGCGCTGATGCACATTAACGATGATGTCACTCCGCCTTCCAAGCTGGTGCCGGGTATACCGCCGGCTTTGGAAAAACTGGTAATGAAAGCTACAGACAAATTCCAGTCTAACAGATATAAGAGTGCTGATGAAATGCTTGAGGATCTTGATAACATAGAGTTCGTTACCAAGATGGTGGGAGATTCGGTGTTTGCTGCTGATGATGTCAGAGATTTTCAGGAATCCAACAGACGTAAGCAGACTGAGGCGCCTGTCTCTAAGGCAGTTGAAGAAACAGTTGAGAAGAAGGGAAAGAAAAAGAACAAGAAACCGCTGATAATAGTGTTGGCTGTTCTTATTGCTTTGGCTGCGCTCTTCGGAATATTATATGCTTCAGGGATCATTGGCGGTGGTTTCACTTTCGGAAAAGTAACTGTTCCGGATGTGAGCGATATGTCATATTCTGAAGCTAAGGCCACACTTGAAAATGAAGGCCTTAAGGCTGTGAAGGGTGATACGGTTACCAGTGATTCCATAGAAAAAGGCAAGGTGGCCGGGCAGGATCCTGCAGCTAATTCCAAGGTCTCTAAGGGAACTACTGTCACATTGAATCTGAGTTCAGGTAAATCTACAGGCCAGATACCTAATCTGGTAGGAAAACCTTACGATCAGGATGATATATCATCCTATGTAAAGAGTATGGGCTTCGTACTTGGCAGCGTAGAGTATGCCAAGAGTGATAAATATGACAAGGGATATATTATAAGTCAGACTCCTTCAGCCGGCTCAGAGCAGGATAAGGATACAAGCATAGATATAGTAGTCTGCAACGGTAAGAAGACTACTAAAGCTACGGTTCCATCATTGACGGGATTGACTGTAGACGAAGCCAAGAGCAAGATAGCTGCTCAGAATTTCGTAGTTGGAAGTGTCACTTACGAAGAGAGTTCGGTATATGGCGAGGGCTATGTAATGTGGCAGCAGTACGATGCAGGCACATCCTTGAAAGTGGGATCTTCAATCAGTATCAAGGTAAGTAAGGGTACTCCTTCAACAAGCGATGATGACAGTACTGATTCGAATTGATCAGGTAGTGAAATGAAGGGATTGATAGTAAAGGGAATAGGCGGTTTCTATTATGTGAAAACCGATTCCGGTATAGTCCAGACCAGGGGCCGTGGAGTTTTGAAGAAGAATAACGCGACACTTATGGTCGGAGATAATGTTGAGTTTGAAATGCTAGATGACGGCGATGGCGTAATCGACAGGGTAGAAAAGCGTAAGAACGCCTTCGACAGACCGCCGATAGCCAACATAGATACCTTTGTGATAGTATTTGCGGCTACAAAACCCAAACCCAATTTTGACGTAGTGGACAAATTTCTGATCATGGCGGAAAGTCAGGATCTGGAGGCTATACTTTGCATGAACAAGTGCGACCTGGCAGATGAAAAGACACAGAGGGAAATCATAAGCCGATACAGCGGAGCATACAGAGTGTTTGCGGTCAGCGGCAAGACAGGAAAGGGCATAGACAGCCTGCTTAGAGCCATAGAGGGCAAAAGGGCTGCCTTGGCAGGGCCGTCTGGCGTTGGAAAGTCTACGATCACCAATATGATAATTCCCGAGGCGGCTATGGAGATCGGCAGCGTCAGCCAGAAGACTTCCAGAGGAAAGCATACGACCAGGCATGTGGAGATATTTCAGCTGCCAATGGGCGGTATGATATATGATACGCCGGGTTTCACATCATTTGATATTTCAGGTGTGGAAGCAGATGAACTGGATATGTATTATCCGGAGATAGAAGCCCTGAGAGATGGTTGCAGATTCGATGACTGCAGACATATGAAAGAGCCGGACTGCGCGGTTATCAAGGCCGTTGCTGATGGCACTCTTAACAGGGACAGATATCAGTCATATGTAAATAATTATGAAGAACTGCGCAATGGCAGGAGGAGGAAATAATGGCTAAACTAGCGCCGTCGATTTTATCCGCGGATTTTTCAAAACTTGGAGAAGAGGTAACAAGGGTCAGCAATGCCGGCGCCGATTACCTGCACATAGATGTAATGGATGGACATTTCGTACCGAATATAAGCTTCGGAGCGGGAGTCATGAAGAGCCTGGACTGTTATGATAGCGCTCCTTATGATGTTCATCTGATGATAGAAGATCCAGATAAGTATATTCAGGACTTCGTTACGGAGAAGACGGAATTCATTACAGTTCATCAGGAAGCTTGCATTCATCTTGACAGGACAATTGATCATATCAAGTCCTATGGAGTTGGAGCAGGAGTGTCTCTGAATCCGGCTACGCCTGTTTCGACATTGGAAAATATACTTAGCAAGGTTGATCTGGTGCTGATAATGTCGGTAAATCCGGGATTCGGAGGACAGTCATTCATTGAGGAGACCCTTACTAAGGTAAAGAAACTTGTTGATATAAGAGAAAAAATGAGTTACAATTGGGTTATTGAAATTGACGGCGGAGTCAATCTGAAAAATGCTAAAACAATTGCAGATGCAGGCGTAGATATACTGGTTGCCGGTTCCGCAGTCTTTGGAGCTAATGACGTAGAAGGATGTGTTAAAGAGTTCAAGGCGATTATATAACATGAGTCATTTGGAGGTGGCATATGAAGATTACCAACAAATGTGATACAGGGTTTAAGTGGAGAGAGAGCATGGTTATTGTAGCTATATTAACCATGTTTTTCGTTATTTCAATTGGATTGTCCGGATCAGATGTTCGGGCTGACGCTGCTACTGCCACCACATCAAGTGACGGCATCATTGTAGTGTATAAGGACGGTACCAGCGTAAGTAAGATCAAGAAGCAGCTTACTGCTAATGATTCGACTACTGATGAAATATCCAAGGTAGACAGCAATACCCGCTACGCAGTAGCTGATGTGCCTGATGATCAGACAATTAAGGAGACGATCCAAGATTATGAAAAGAGTTCTATAGTTCAATACGCCCAGCCTAATTATCTGTATAAAGCCTATTCAAATGATACTTATTACAGTGATCTATGGCATTTATCTAAAATAGGGGCAACTACGGCTGCCACATATTACAGCAGTCTGTCTACAACCAAAAGCAAGGTCAAGGTGGCGGTTCTGGACACTGGTGCAAATATTTCTCATGTTGATCTGCAGTCTTGCCTTGATAAGAGCTTATCGGTGGATATAACCAGCAGCGAGACCGGAAATTACAGCGCTTTGACAAGGGATGTAGATGACCACGGCACACACGTTACAGGAATTATCGCCGCAACGGCGAATAACAGTATAGGTGTCGCCGGCGTAGGCACAACTATTACTAACAACAATCTGGATGTATTTGTGGAAAATGTTTTCACATATTATAAGGAGGATCGCCGAGAGGGTATAGAAGCGGGATATTACGCTGATACAGATGATATAATCAAGGGAATCAATTATGCAATCAGCAATAATGCTCAGGTAATCAATATGAGTCTGGGATATTGGGAATATGCAGGAACTTCCTGTGATCCGCTGTTGGCAACAGCTCTTGATAACTGTGAAAGCAACGGTATCACTGTAGTATGTGCTGCCGGAAATGATGGAGAAGACCCAAACTACGCAACACTACCAAATTATCCGGCAGATTATTCTACCTGCATATCTGTGACAGCGACCACATCAGACAATAGACATGCAAGCTACAGTAATTACAATAAATACAAGGATATTGCAGCCCCTGGTGGAAATGAGCCCCTAGAAAACGAAATATACAGTACAGGTGCGGATGGGAATTACGAGTATATGTACGGAACATCAATGGCTGCTCCTGTAGTTACAGGCGTTGTTGCGGCCATGTACTCTGTGAACCCTGATATAACCCCATCCCAGGTGCGTTCCATATTGTACGGGACGGCAACGGATCTTGGCGATACAGGTCGTGATAATTATTTCGGCTATGGACTGGTGAACGCTTATAAGGCTACTGCTGTGGCTGAGGAAGGCAATACCGTATTCTTCAACAGCAACGGCGGTTCCACGCCGAGCTTCGCCTACGCGACAGCTACATCGGAAGGTACCGTTGGTGAATTCCCTGTAACCAAGCGGTCAGGGTATATTCTGTCCGGCTGGTACACGAAGGCCAGCGGGGGCACCAAGGCAACAAAGAATACTACAGTAGGCACGAGTCTTACACTTTATGCTCACTGGACGAAGGTGACTGTGGCTAAGGAGTCTATCAAGTCAATCAAGTCCAGCAGTCGCAAGGTTTATACTGTCGCCAAGACTGTTTCCGGCGCAAAAGGATATCAGCTGAAATATTCCAGAAGTAAATCCTTCAGCAGCAGTAAGTATCTGACAAAGGCCTCGACTAAAATCACCACAGGGAAACTTACCAAGAATAAGTACTATTACGTTAAGGTAAGAGCTTATAAATTAGATTCTAAGGGTTCCAAAGTCTATGGAGCCTGGAGCACATATAAAATGATAAAGATCAAATAGAGCAGACCTCTCATATATTAAAGGCCACCGCATTGTAGTGAGAGGGGGGTGCGGACAAAAACCTGGACTCTATTAGGGTTCCGAAAGGAGCTATAAAATGTATTCAAAGGAGCAGCGTGAAACCGCTTTGAACCTCTATCATAGGTGTGGTTCTGTAACAAAAACCGTATGCGTATTAGGATATCCTTGCAGAGAATGTCTTCATGCATGGATAAGAATGGAGCACAAGCCCAGATCCCCAAGGAAGCAGCTTGAAATCATCAACACAAATGATCATCCAAGAAATCCTTCTGCAAAAGTGAAACAGGAGGCACTTTATCGTTGCTTTGAGCTTGGAGAAAGTGTAAAATCAGTATCAGAGGAAATAGGATATACCAGAGCCAGTATATATATCTGGCGAAAGAAATATCTAAGTGGAGGTGCTGCATCTTTGGTAAATAAAAAGAATATAATAGTTAAGGACCTGCCCGAAAATATTACGGGCAGTGAAACAGAGGATATCGAAAAACTGCGTAGGCAGATGTTGGATCTGCAACTCGAGGTCGACATTCTTAAGG
>NZ_SNXO01000013.1 GCF_004362975.1 Aminicella lysinilytica
GAATGAAGGAAACACTAGGTTATTTGAGCCCGGTAGAATACAGGCGTTCTCTTGGATTAGCTGCATAGGCAGTCCAAGAAAATGTCCGCACCCCCCATTGATCCCGGCATCTTTAATATTGAGCAGTTTTATGATATCATTGTTCATACAGTTATTCTCCTTTCATAGATGAAATGTTTGTACATCCATGATAAAAGGAGAAGGCTAAAAGGGCAACCGGCATATTTGCTGGCTGCCCTTTAAAACTAGATTTGCCCCCAACTCCAGCCCCCAAAAAGTTTGTAAGACTATTCCATATCATTCCAGTTTGTGGAATTTATTTTGCCCCCAAATAACTTTGGATACCCGGGGCGGCTCCTTTTATCGTTGGCGTATTCGGCATAGGCTATTGACATATCCGTTCTTATACATTAGAATATATAAGAACAGATAAGAATGTATAAGAACGAGGCAAGTGTGACAATGGAGGTGTTGAAATGAATATGACAGAAGGTTCGACCATTGAATTTAAAAGGATATATGTAAATGATATAGCGAAGACAGCCGTTGCTTTTGCAAATACAAAGGGCGGCAGGATATACATAGGAATCGAAGATGACGGCACAGTCGCAGGAATAGACGATGCGGATGATGTAATGCTAAAGTGTACTAATAATCTACGTGATTCCATCAAGCCGGACATTACGTTGTTTTCAGAATGCCGGATGGAAAATATAGAAGGAAAAGATGTTATTGTACTGGAAATACAGAAGGGTACTGCCTCTCCCTATTATATAGCATCCAAGGGTATTCGACCGGAAGGCGTGTTTGTACGGCAGGGATCCTCTAATGTACCGGCAACCGAAACTGCCATCCTGAAAATGATCAAAGAAACGGATGGAGACGAATATGAAGATGTTAGGTCTCTTGATCAGAATCTGACTTTCCTGGAAGCGGTAAAGGTATTTGATAATGAGAATATCCCATTCGGGCTGACTCAGCAGAAAACTCTTGGTATTATTAATACTGACGGTGTCTACAGTAATCTTGGGCTTTTGATCTCTGATCAGTGCGTTCATACGATCAAAGTTGCAGTTTTTGAGGGAACAGAGAAGCTTGTTTTCAAGGATCGCACTGAGTTTACCGGATCACTATTAAAACAGTTATCCGACGTATTTGAAATGCTGGGGCGTTACAATAGAACACATTCGGAATTCGGAGGGTTGTACCGTGTCGACACTCGCGATTATCCCATTGAAGCGATTCGTGAAGTTCTGCTTAATGCATTGGTGCATCGCGATTATTCCTTCAGTGGCAGTATACTTATAAGCATTTTCGACGATAGAATAGAAGTCGTATCACTGGGTGGCCTTGTAAAGGGCATAACATATGACGATATTATGCTTGGCGCATCGATACCGAGAAACAAGAAGCTGGCCAATCTTTTCTATCGCCTGAAACTGATCGAGGCATATGGGACAGGAATGCCGAAAATCATCAGCTGTTACAAGGAATGCTATACCAAACCCATGATGGAAGTATCCGATAATGCCTTTAAAATCACGCTTCCCAATATGAATTTAGCAGGGAAAGAAATAATGACAGGATCTTTGACTGTAAAAGAAAAGGCGTGCTATGAACTATTCAAAGGGGAACGAGAATTAACACGCAAACAGGTGGAATCATCCCTGACTGTGTCGCAGCCCTTTGCTGTTAAGATTTTAAATGGGCTGGTTGACAAGAATTTGATAGATCGTGTAGGAAAAGGTAAGAATACACGATACGAGTTGAAATGAGCTTATCCTGATGTTGCAGAACTTGAAGCCCACTTTTGTTGGCAGCCTGAACATAAGCTATTTCAACGCTTTACCGAGGCAAATGGACTGGCAATGTATAATGGTTCATAAATTGTTTTTATACTGAAATAATAATTATTTGTGTTATATTCATATAGGTAATCAAGACACAAATAAAAATATTGAGGTGTAAAAATGAAGAAGTCAGTAATAGTTTATATAGTTATGACAGCGTTTTTCTTCAGTACTATGAACGTAGCTCTGAAGATCGCGGGAGCGGATATCGATCCATTGGAATTGACATACATCAGATTCCTTATCGGAGGTCTCATACTCTTGCCGCTGGGCATCATGGAACTCAGAAAGAATCATGTCAGGCTGAATCTGAGAGACCTGGGCTACCTGCTGATACTGGGCATCATATGCATACCGGTCAGCATGTTGTTCTTCCAGTACAGTTGCAATCACATGAACGCATCCACTTCAGCAGTGTTATTCTGCATCAATCCGCTGTTCACGATGCTATTTGCATGCACTATGTCCAACGAGATATTCACAAGCAGGAGACTTGTTGCAGTGGTAGTCTCACTGGCAGGCTTTGTATTCATGGTACAGCCTTGGAACATGCAGGCAGGTAATACTTTGAGCGGCGCATTGTCAATGCTGCTGGCAGCTATATTCTTCAGCTTATACAGCGTACTGGGCAAAAAGAACATCAAACGCATCGGCACATTTGCACAGACCAGTCTGGCGTTCATATTTGGATCTCTTGTACTGATGGTCATAGTAATGGTCACGGGACGTCCGCTTGTGGCAGGCGTTGCGGATAACCTGCCGGCAGTCCTTTACGTAGGCATTGCAGTTACAGGCATCGGATACCTAGCTTACTTCCTGGCAATTAAGAACAGCGATGCTACTACAGCTTCTATCGCATTCTTCCTGAAGCCGGCCATCGCTCCTATAGTAGCAGTGATAGTTATGGGAGACGTGCTCCTGTGGAATTCATTCGTCGGAATCGGATTGATCCTTGTAGCTTCATTCCTGAACATGAGGGAGAGCAAGAGATGCGCTGAATTAAAGGCTAAGGGCGAACCTGTCAAGGCTCTTATCGGAAATGATATAAACAGTAAAGAAGAAAAGGGAGTCGCTTAAGGGCTTCACTACTGACACCATATTAAAAAGGCCGTCGTTCAGTTAAGAGCGGCGGTCTTATTATGGGTAAACGCATTTATTATGGGAAATTGATCGTAAATTAATAATTAACTTTTATATCTACATTTAGTTAGCTTTCTTTTCCTTGACATTTCCTGTATCAGGCGTCAGGTCGATATCCTTCAGAGGTATCATGTGATCGTGATGTTTCAATCTCCAACCTACGAATAATACTATGAACAGAACCAGACCTATGTATGCTGTCATGAAGCCCTTGATAGAATAATCGCCATATGCGAAGAATTGTCCGCATATTACGAAGGCACACATGAGCATGCATATCATTGGGCCCACAGGGAATCCCTTTGCCATATACTTAAGCTCGCTGGTAGAATGACCCTGCAGGATGAAAGCTCTTCTGAACCTGTAGTGATCAAGGCCAATGCCGAACCATGTAATGAATCCGGAAATACCGATAGTGTTTACCATCCACAGATATAACTGACCTTCGCCAACGAAAGATCCGAAGAACGAAAGTACTCCGAATACTGTGGTGAATATCAGTGCTACATACGGGACTCCGCGTTTGTTGGTCTTGGCAAAGGCTCTTGGGATCTTGTCCTCAGTTGCCATTGCGTATAGAGTACGTGAACCTGCATATATGGCGGAATTACCTGCAGACAATACGGAAGTCAGTATTACTGCATTCATTAGAGAGGCTGCGAATGCAATGCCGGCTCTCTTGAATACCAGAGTGAACGGGCTGACAGAAACGTTTTCTACGCCGCCGTTAAGCAGGTTCGGATCCGTATATGGAATCAGTAACGATATAACGATTATAGATCCTATGTAGAACAGAAGTATTCTGTAGAATATAGCCTTTACAGCTTTTGGAACAGCGTGCTCCGGGTCTTTCGCTTCGCCGGACATGATACCTATCAGTTCCGTGCCCTGGAAGGAGAAGCCGGCTATCAGGAAGACTGAAATACAGCCCCATGCGCCGTGAGGGAAAGCCCCGCTCCCTACATGCCAGTTTGAAAATCCCGGCGATGCCTGGCCGCCCATGATTCCGAATATCAGTAAGACACCCGTTATCAGGAATACCACTATAGTTACTACTTTGATCCCGGCAAACCAGAATTCCGCTTCACCGAAGGATCCTACAGAGAACCAATTCAATAAGAATAAGAAAATAATAAATCCAAGACTCCAGAAGAGTGAGTTGGCATGGGGAAACCAGAACCTTAAAACCAGCGTTGCCGCTTCCAGTTCGCAGGCTATGGTTACAGCCCAGTTGAACCAGTAATTCAGTCCCATTGCAAATCCGAAGGACGGACTTACGAACCTGGTCGAATAAGTTTCAAATGCTCCGGATACCGGCATATATGTCGACATCTCTCCTAAGCTTGTCATTGAAAAGTAAATCATGACACTTACAAGACAGTAAGCCAGAATGATTCCTCCGGCACCGCCTTCGCTCAGTGAGCCGCCGGTACCTACGAACAATCCGGTACCTATGGCGCCGCCGATCGCTATCATGTTTATATGACGGACCTTCAGCCCTCGCTCGAGAGCCTCGCCCTCGTTGTTATTTTTGTTAGACATTTTATTACGCCACCTCCTACGATACAATCCCTTAATAACGCCTTCATTGTACACCCGGGAGAGCCCTATACCAACGACAAAAAGAGCCGTATATATCAATTGGTATACGGCCGAATAATTATAATATGCCTGCGCATAATATAGGCAAATTGTTATGTGAAAGGGTGACAATTAATGGATTCATAATAGGTCAACAAAAGTTAACCTGCGGTGTTATAGAGTCTGGAGGTTTTCGCGAAGCGGTCGACTGTATAGGAAAAGAAGTCGCTCTTGCGGGGGCTTTCATCGACCCTGAAGCCTTTCCTGAGATACAACTTCCAGGCAAGATCCATATCCTGGATATCCAGGAGTTTTATGGCGCTGGCATCGGGAATACCCCAGGTGCCGGCGAGCCAGAAGGCCGCGCCTATGCCTGCGCCTACAAGCTTTTTCACTTCGTTGATATCGCTGGTGCGATAAGCCACTTCCGGTTCGAAACCTTCAGAAAGACAATAACTTTCGGTAATATATGAAAACTGTCTGCTATCGTCCACAGCGATGAAATTTTCCTCACGCATGTCGATCAGGTCGATGAGATTATCACTGCTGCAGACATAATCTGCCGGTACAGCCAGGCGTATCTTTTCTGAAGACAACACCTGCGCCGGATACTGATGACATCCATCATCTATGGCAGTTATCTCCATATCCCAGTCGTCGACGCTTTCATCCTGAAACAGGTTCATAACAGTGTCAGGATGTTGCTTCTTATAGTCGCTTATGATGTCGATGATCGGATACTGACCTGCGAGTATGTTAATATTGACAGTCCTGTTCTGCAGTTCATTTTCATTACCGAGGATATACGGCATTTCATCCAGTTTCCTGACAAGAGGAGCCACCTCAGAATAGAAGAGCTTGCCCATTTCGCTGAGCCTGATATTGCGTCCGACTCTGATGAAAAGCTTGACGCCTAATTCCTCATTCAAGCGCCTGATAGCCTGGCTCAAAGCTGGCTGAGCCACGTGAATAGCTTCTGCTGCCTTAGTCATACTCTGGGATTTAGCCACCGCCACGAAATACTGTAATCTTAAAATGTCCATTTATACTCTCCGTAGAAAATCAATTTCAAATCAATTATAGACCTATTTATGAAATAATCAATCGGTTTCTTCAACAATGGGAGTGGATGTGTCAGTAAATGAAGATTTAGTCAATCGTGATTTAGTCAATTGTACTTGACTAAATCTGCCATGGGTGCTAATATATGAACATAGTCACAGGAGGAAAGAGTATGTTTATAGGTAGAAATCACGAGATCGATGTTCTAGAAAGAGCATATGAGTCTGATAAATTTGAATTCACCGTCATATACGGTCGCAGACGTGTCGGCAAAACGGCACTGATCAATAATTTCATCCAGGAGAAAAGGGCCATATATTTTATGGGTGTAGAGAGTAATGCCAAGCAGAATCTAGAAAACCTGAGCAGGAGTATTTATGATTACAGTTCGGATATGGAAATGGATTCTACATTTGCGTCTTTCCAGGCTGCTATTGAATATGTTTTCAGGTTAGCAGAGAAAGAACGAATCATACTGGCCATCGATGAGTACCCTTATGTGGCCCGGTCATCCAAAAGTCTGGCGTCCACATTGCAAATGCTTATAGACAAATATAAAGACAGATCCAAATTGATGTTGATACTCTGCGGTTCGTCTATGTCATATATGGAGGATAAGGTACTCGCATATAAAGCACCGCTTTACGGTAGACGTACGTCACAGATCAAACTGCTGCCCTTTGATTTCTATGAGACCTGCAAGTGCTTCGAGCATTTTTCAGATATAGATAAGGCTCTTGCTTACGGCGCCACAGGCGGAACGCCCCAGTACATTTTGCAGTTCAATGATAGACTGAGTTTCGAAGACAATATCAAGAAGACATTCCTTGATCCGACATCTTTCCTATATGAGGAGCCTGTAAATCTTCTGAAACAGGAAGTTAGAGAATCATCGGTATACAATGCCATCGTATCGGCAGTTGCTATGGGTGCTACTCATATGGCTGAGATTTCAAGCAAGGCAGGAGAGACTACCAGCGTATGTTCTACATATATGAAAAACCTTTTGTCTCTTGGTATAATAAAGAGGGAGACTCCTTATGGTGAAAAGTCCAGCAGGAAATCGATATATTCCATCGAAGACAATATGTTCAGATTCTGGTTCCGCTTTGTCCCTGTGAATAATTCAATCATAGTCCGCGGCGCTGCAGACCTGGCATACAGCCGCATCGAACCCCATATTTCAGAGTATATGGGGCAGGTATTTGAAGACATTAGTAAACAGTATCTGTGGAGATTGCTTATTGACCATAAGTGCCCTATAGAGTTCAAGAGTCTTGGCCGATGGTGGGGCAATGACCCGCGCACACGCAAGCAAACAGAGTTAGACATTATGGGTGAGCAGGACAGGACGGCCGCCGTATTTGGCGAATGTAAATGGACTAATGAAAAGGTTGACATAGGGGTCTTAGTCACGCTTGTCAGTCGAAGCGAGCTCTTCCCATATAACAAAAAGCAGCTTTATCTGTTTTCCAAGGCGGGCTTTACAAAAGGCTGCATAGACAAGGCGGCGGAGCTGGGGAATGTGACACTGGTGACATACGAGGATATTATTTCTTCGTGATATTGCAGAATTTGCATCCGCCTTTGGCACCTTGGCAGGTGACGCAGGCTGCAGGGGCATCCAACTGGAAATCGTGAAAGGCAAACATAATAGAAGCGCAGGACTTCTGAGGTATCAGAAGGCCTCCATCGTTGACCTGGATACCGATGTCATCGGCCCTGAGGATATCCGCCAGTTTCCGGGTGTTCTCTACAGGTATGCCGAAATAGCCGGGACCGAATTCCGGTGACAGAGTGAGACCTGAACCGATTCCCGAATCGATAAGAGATTTGACATATTCAGAGGCTGCCTCCACATAACTGGTTCCCCAGATGTCCGCATAGACATAGCCCATCATATCTGAATCGCTGTCGATGGAGTATTCTCCGGCAGTAAGGGTAAAGGCATATACTTCAGAGACAGCATCTTCAGGGATTCCTTCGAATATATTGCAGGAGATGGGCCCGTCCCCGAGGTCCACAATACCATCGGCGAATGTATCTGCCCCGAAGCTCCCGATTATAGCCGGAAATTCACGGCCTTCATATTCCTGAGACCAGACGGCCCGAGCCGTAGCCATCATCCGCCTGTCCTTCTCTTTGGACAAGTCAAAACCGCAGGCTTTAATAAAGATACTTTCCGCCTGTCTGTGCAGTTCCTGTTCTGTTATTCTAAGGATTTTCTTTTTCATAATAAGTAATTATACCATAAAGAACGGTAATGGGAAATGCATTGAAATAATATATAGTTTTGGTAGACTTATGACCTGCCAGCCTATATAATAAAAGGATAGTTAACGTTTGATTCCGGAGGGAGTATCGGTTTATGAGTGATATTGTGCTGTATTTGGGTATCACAATCGTCGGTTATATCATTGGTTCTAAATTAAGAAATATTAAGGATAAACTAACGTGGACGGGTAAAGTGCAGACTGTTGCCATTACCCTTCTTGTTTTTGTTATGGGTCTGCGTATAGGCGCTAATAAGGAAGTAGTAGACAAGCTGGATTCCATAGGCCTCTACGCCTTCGCATTTACTGTGGTCGTCATGATAACTACGGTGATCGCCATCACCATCGCCAGAAAGATCCTGGGCATCGACAGGTACGGCCTTATGAAGGATCCAACTGCTAATATGGATATCAGCGAAGAAAGCGCTGAGGTAGATGAAATAGAGAACATCAGCGTCGGCGGCATTACTGCCACCAAACCGAGGAAAATCGACCCCATGACCATCATCATAGTTATTTCTGTGACCCTGGGTATTTTGGCCGGAGTTTTTATCTTTGGGAAGATCGTCAGCGATTTCGATGTGTTCAATAACTATTGCAGCCTTGCTATCAAGATAGGCCTTTGCACATTGCTGATATTCGTAGGTATGGATCTGGGCCTTGACGGGAAAATAGTTGAGAACTTCAGAAAAGTCGGCATAAGGATCATGGCAATTCCGGGAGCGGCCATCATCGGCACTCTGGCGGGTTCTGCTCTATGCATGCTGTTCCTGCCACTGTCCATGAGAGAAAGCCTGGCTATAGGCGCGGGCTTCGGCTGGTATTCACTGGCACCGGGAATCATCATGGACAAAGGTTTCCTTATGGCGGGCGCCATTTCATTCATGCATAATGTAATGCGCGAGCTTCTCGCTATTATCAGTATACCTTTTGTCGCCAAGCATGTTGGCTATGTGGAATGCTGCGGACTTCCGGGAGCGTCGGCTATGGATGTGTGCCTGCCTATCGTAGAGCAGGCTACAAGCAGCAACACGGCCGTGTACTCCTTCGTGTCCGGCGTGACTTTGTCAATAGCGGTACCTATTATGGTTCCCCTGATCATATAGAAAATGCAATCAAAAAGTGGCTCGTCAGAACCACTTTTTCTTTTTGAAAAATATTATCATTATCACTAAGACTGCGACACTTAGCCCGATGACATAGGCATAGCCGAAAGCCCAGCCGAACTCCGGCATCTTCAGGTTCATCCCGAACCAGCCGGTGATCAGGGTCAGCGGCAGGAAAACCGTAGTGACCACTGTGAAGATCTTCATGATGTTGTTTTGTTCAATGTCGATCTGCGACTGATAGGCCTCACGGACCTGCTCCACATATTCCTGTAGGTGCATGTTGAACTCCAGCAGTCTGTCGAACTTCTTGTCTATGAAGTTGAAGGAACTGTTCAGCTCCGCCAGTTCGTCAGTGAGGAATTCCATCTGCTCATAGTAGCGCTTGTTGTGGAGGACTTCCTTGCGGATCGTTACGATGCGGTTGCTGCCTTCCTTGTTAGGGTGACCTGTTGTCAGCAGATCGTCCTCTAGCTTGGATATTCTGTTTTCAAGTGCTTCCAGGCCGTAGACATCCTCAGAAGTCAGAGCCAGGAAGAACTCGAACATTTCCATGATACCGCTTTCTTCATCGATATTTGCGGCATAGCTCAGGATCTTCTCGTCGTCGGTGGCTAGTTTACAGCGCTGGTCGTCTGCATAGATCCATACCTTAGTATGCCTTACAGAATGGAAGGACATAAGGTACTTGTTTTCACCGATAGGAAGCACATAATTTCTGGCTTTTTCTATATGCGCCACAGTTTTCTCTTTCAGATATTTATATAGTTCGCTGACCTGTTCAGGTCCATAGGTTTCAATCATTTGTCTACCTCGAAAAGTTTAACTTTATCTTATCAAAAATCATATACTTTCGATGGACTTATGTCAAGGTTAAAGATATAATGGAAATAAGTCGTTTAACGAGTAGGAGGGGAAATGAAATACGTAGTACTATATCTTGGCACTATGCTCATTGGTTACGCTATTGGCGGCAAGAGAAGAGGCAAGGCGTCCAATGACACATTAGTAAATCTGTTATTGCTCATCAGCGTTTCGATCCTGGTGTTTATGATGGGCGCCAGAATGGGCGCAAACCAGGAAGTCGTAGATAATATCGGAAGCATCGGATGGATATCCCTGCTGATAACTGTGGCCCTTTGGATAGGGGCTATAATTGCTATTACCTGCGCCAGGAAAATCATGGGCATCGACAAGTGGGGATACATCGGCGGAAGCGATACTCCTGAAGAGGACTGCGCCGCAGATGAACTGGAAGCCAGGGTTGTATCTACTGAGGAAAACGCAGGCGATAATGATATAATGACCAAGGCTATCCTGGTCTGCATCGCTGCGGGCATTCTGGTTGGATTCTTCTACATCAGGAAGGAACTGACTCAGGAACAGATAGCCAGCTTTTACAATATCACCGGGTACCTGCTGACTATATTCCTCTGCATGATGGTATTCGTTATCGGATACGGCATGGGATTGTCGGGCACTATTGTTGAAGAACTCAAGGGCATCGGTGCCAGAGTTTTCGCCATACCGGCGGCAGTCATCATCGGCACCACCGTAGTAGCCATAATAATAGGCTTTGTGCTGCCACAGATAAACGTGAGAGAATCCCTGGCCATCAGCTACGGCTTCGGATGGTACACCTACGCGCCTGTTGCCATAGCCAACGCAGGCCACGAGATCGCCGGCGCCATTTCATTTCTGCATAACGTCATACGCGAGCTGGGAGGCCTGGTGCTGATACCTTTGCTGGCGAAGAGAGTCGGATACATTGAAGTCACAGGTCTGCCGGGAATAGCCGCCATGGACATCTGCCTGCCTATAATACAGCGGGCCACCCGTGAGGAAATAATAGCCTATGCCTTTGCAGTGGGCTTTATAGAAGAGATCGCAACGACGGTCCTGGTGCCAATAATAATCGGCGCCTGATAAGGAGAAATAGATGAAGAAATTTAAGGGAAGCGATGATTACGTCGCATCTAATGAGTTAATGAACGCGGTCAACGTGTCTATCGCACTTGAAAAACCGCTTTTGATCAAAGGTGAGCCGGGCACGGGGAAAACCATGCTGGCTCAGTCTATAGCCGAGGCTCTCGACATGCCCCTCATCGTCTGGGGCATCAAGTCTACGACTAAGGCCCAGGAAGGGCTGTATGTTTACGACACGGTCCAGAGACTTTACGACAGCCAGTTCGGCGAAGGCGATGTAGCTGACATAAGCAAGTACATCAAGCTTGGCAAACTGGGCGAGGCCTTCACTTCAGATGAGCAGGTGGTACTTCTCATAGACGAGATCGACAAGGCCGACCTGGAATTCCCAAACGACCTTTTGTGGGAACTGGACAGGATGGAATTCTACATCAACGAGACCAAGGAGACCATAAGCACCAAGCACAGGCCTATTGTCATCATTACTTCAAACGCAGAGAAAGAACTGCCCGACGCATTCCTGCGCCGCTGCATTTTCCACTATATAGATTTTCCGACGGAAGACAAGATGCTTGAGATCATCAGGGTCCACTTCGGTGACATCGATAAGAAGCTGGTAAAGGAAGCTATGAAGGCCTTCTACGACATCAGAGACATGCGGGAGATCCAGAAGAAGCCAAGCACCTCAGAGCTCCTTGACTGGCTCCAGGCTTTGCAGATCAGCGGCATCGACGTGAGCCGCATCGCAGACGAGATACCATATATAGGCGTGCTCCTGAAGAAAAATCAGGATATCGACATAGTGAAAAGTTACAGGAGATAGCCTATGTTTACGCAATTTTTTTACCTGTTGCGGGGCCACGGTCTGGACATTTCTCTGGACGAGTGGCTATGCCTTATGGACGCTCTGGACAAAGGGCTGGCGGGCAACTCCCTCATAGAGTTTTATTATCTGTGCCGCAATGTGCTGGTAAAGACCGAGACCGATTATGACAAGTTTGACATGGCCTTCGCTGAGTATTTTCAGGGTATCGAATCAGTCGACGACATACCGGAGGAACTCTGGAACTGGCTGTCTGAGGGCGAGCGGGAGCGCGACCTTGAGGACATGCCGGCCTGGGCCAAAGAGCACGACCTGGAGAAACTGCGTCAGATGTTTGCGGAGCGCCTCGAGGAACAAAAAGAAAAGCATGACGGCGGTAATTACTGGATAGGCACCGGCGGTACTTCGCCTATGGGCCACGGCGGTTACAATCCGGCCGGGATCAGAGTCGGCGGTTACAGCAGGCACAAAAGCGCCATTCAGGTGGCCGGCGAGCGGAATTTCCGTGACTTCCGTCAGGATAATGAACTTGACATCAGACAGTTCCAGATGGCTTTCCGCAAGCTTAGACAGTTTTCCACCAGAGTGGACACAGCCAAGACTGAACTGGACATAGACGAGACCATAGACGCCACCTGCGAAAACGCCGGCATGCTGAAGCTTGTCTATGAAAAACCGCGGAAAAACACAGTGAAACTTTTGTTGCTCATGGATTCAGACGGATCCATGACCAGGTACAGTCAGCTATGCAGTCAGCTGTTCCAGGCAGTCAACCAATCTACCCACCTGAAGGACCTGAAGACCTATTACTTTCACAATTGCATCTACGATTACCTGTTCACAGGGCCTGAATGCCAGGACGGCAAATGGGTGGAGACCGACTGGGTCTTCGGAAATCTGGATAGCAGCTACAAGGTCATAGTTGTAGGAGATGCGGCTATGTCGCCATATGAACTGACGGCCCGGGGAGGAAATCTTGACTGGTATGCTTTCAATCAGGATCCGGGACTTTTATGGCTGGAGAGGGTGACTCGCCGCTATAAGAAGACCATCTGGCTGAATCCTATTAAGGAGAATCGCTGGAGGCTGGCTTGGGGAAGCCGGACCATCGCCATGATCGCCAATGTTTTCCCTATGTACGAGCTGACTTTGGACGGCCTGGATAAGGGGATCAAGAAACTATTGTCTAATTGATATGCGGGAGGTGCTGATATGCGCTTGACTGTTGGGGAAATAAGCAAGGCTCTGGGAATATCCAACGAGTCCATCAGATATTATGTGGACGCGGGGTTGATTACTCCTGAGAAAAACATTCAGAACAACTACTGGGAATACTCGTCAGACGATCTGATCAGGCTGACTGATATTCTGTTCTACAGAAGCATGGGTCTCAATGTCAGGGAAATCAAGGCTATAATGGACGGTTTGCCTCTGGAGAATCTGGGTGATGTTATCGATGAACGTAAGAGCGCCCTTATCAAGGATATCCATCAGTCTATGGAGGCCCTCTGGAATCTCAATGACTGGCATGAGAGATATAAGACGGAAATGGATCTTCTGGGTAAGTACACCATCGGCGATATGCCGGTAGGGTTCCGTCGTGACAGTACTTATGAAGAGGCCACTCATATGGCCAAATATATCGAGGACTGCTTCGATCTGGATAAAGAAGACTGGGGAGATGTGTCTATCTCTTTCTATTACAATACGGCGGATCAAGACCCGAAACTACAACGATATCTGTCCATAGAACATTCCATCAAGATAAATCCATCCAATACCAATGAGACCAGTATAGAAGAGAAAGCCGAGCATTGTCTCATTACTGAAGTTCACTTCAGCGATAATGTCATGGAGATGATACAGCCAATAATCGATTACGCCTCGGAAGCGGGATATAAACTTACCGGCGTTTTCTACGGCAGGGAGAACACCAATTATTTTGCCGGCGGCAAGAGGCTGGGTCTATACCGGGTCTATGCTCCTATAGAAAATTAAATTTCAGAAAATTGAATAATTATCATTGACCTCGTGGTGACCACGAGGTTTATTATTTATATATGGAAAGCTATACATTATTACGGTTAAGCAAATATGAAGAGGGTGATATGTATGTCTAATGATGAACTGATCGAGTATATGGTTAAACATCTGGGAGATATTGAGAAGAATCTCCGGGGATTCATAGCCATACCAAGCGTATCAGACGACAAGGAGCAGGTGGACAGAGCTTTAGACTACGCCTTGGATCTGGGCACCAGGCTGGGCTTTGATTCACGGGCTGTCTGCAATCACCAGGTAGGCCTTATTGAGATCGGCCAAGGCCCTGAGACTGTAGGCATACTGGCTCATGTAGACGTAGTGCCTCCCGGGGACCGGGAGGATTGGAACACTGAACCCTTTGTTATGACCAAAAGGAAAGGGAGGCTGTACGGCCGGGGAACCTTGGACGACAAAGGACCGGTAGTTGTCTGCCTCTACGCCATGAAGGCATTGCTTGACAGCGGCGAGCCCATGCATAAGAAGATCCAGATGATCCTCGGCACTCAGGAGGAGGTAGACTGGGTGGACATGGACGAATACGTGAAGAAGTACCCACTGCCAGACTACGGGTTTACCCCCGACGGAGAGTTTCCCCTTTGTAACATCGAAAAGGGAATCATCGATTGCAACATGATTTTCAAGCTGGACGAAAAACGCCCTGCCAACGGTTGGTATCTGACAAAGGTCGATGCAGGAGTCATGGACAACGCCGTCCCTGGCAAGGCCAAGGCCATGGTGGAAAAGTTTGACCAGGGCAATTCCATGTGGAGCAGGGAAATCGTAACTACGGGCAAAGCCGTCCATTCATGCCAGCCGGAAAAGGGAGACAATGCTTTGTTCCACCTGGCAGATACTGTGGAACAGGAAGGTCTGTGTGAGAACAGGCTTTACGACATCCTTATTATGCTGAGAGATAAGTTCGGCGATATCTACGGGAAGGCATTGGGCCTTTACAGCGACGGTGAGACCTACAAGGGTGAGTTTGTTCACAGAAATGCATTCTCTGTGACAAGGACCTTCATTAAAGGCAATCAGCTTTCTGCTCACGTCAATGTGCGGTTTGCTTACGGCACTGAGGCTGATGAGATCCTCAGCGTTCTTGAAGAACTGGCGGCAGAGTACAATGGAAGAATAGAGGATATCTGCACGCTACCGGCAGTATTCGTAAGTGCTGCCAGGCCTTTCATTAAAGAATTCGGTGACGCATATGAAGAGGGTACCGGCCGCAAGCACGAATGTGTTCTGGCCTACGGCGGTTCCTACGCCAAGGCCATGCCGAACATCGTTTCCTGGGGACCGATCTTCCCGGGCGATGAGGACACCTGCCACGAGGACAACGAATACTGGTCAGAAGCCAGCCTTCTGGGCAACGCCAAAGTTTTCGCCCTGGCCCTGTACAAGGTGGTCATGTCTGAAAAAAGTTACAAGTAGAAGTTAATGAGTTAGTATTATTAGTTATTATCTTAAATCGAAAGGAAGTGATTTTATGAGTTTTGGATTTTGGGCCCTCATACCGGTCATAGTTATACTGGTCCTGGCGCTCATTACGAAGGACACATTTATTTCCCTGTTTCTCGGCGTTGTAGTGGGATTCGTCATGATAGCACAGGGCAATCCGGTAATGGCATTCAATAAGTTCATCGATGCGCTGTACACGGTCATGTGCGATTCCAATACTGCTTGGGTGCTGATGATATGCGCCTTGTTCAGCTCCGTGATTTTCCTGATCACCGAGTCCGGCGGCGTACTTGGATTCTCCAACCTGGCTGAGAAAGTGCTGAAGACCAGAAAGCAGACCATGATAGGAACATGGATCCTGGGTCTCATTGTATTCGTAGACGATTATCTGAACTGCCTGGCCGTTGGCGCCGCAGTAAGAAAGATCGCCGACAGACAGAAAATCTCCAGAGAGATGATCGCCTTCATTGTCAACGCTACAGGCGTTACTATGTGTGCTATCGTACCGTTCTCATCCTGGTCGGCATTTATGGGCGGGCTTATGCAAAAGGCTGACATGCTGGGCGGACTCAGCGTTACAGGAGCTTACATCCACACCATTCCATATGTTATCTATGGCTGGCTGGCTATAATCGTAGTGCCTCTGATTTGCCTGAAAGTCATCCCTCTCTTCGGGCCTATGAAGAAGGCCGAACAAAGAGCAATGGAGACGGGCGAGGTCCAGTCTCCTGAGGCAAAGGCTCTCCATGGCGAACTTCCTGATGAAGAACTGAAGTTCAAGGACAAAAAGTGTCGCGCAGTGAATTTCCTCCTGCCGATCCTGGTTATTGCTATAGTTGCTGTATGGCGTGATGATCTGCTTATTGGTGTGTTCGCGGGTCTGCTGGCTTGTCTGATAATGTATCTGCCGCAGAGACTTATGAATATCAATCAGTATTTCAACGGCATACTTCAGGGCATTACGGATATGTGTTCCATGCTCGTGATCATCATCATGTCTTATGTGCTCATAGAAGTGAACAATCAGTTGGGCCTGGTCGATACCATAGTGGGAGCAGCACTTAAGACAGTCAATCCGGCACTGCTTCCTGTAACTATCTTCGTAGTTATCGGACTGTTGTCATTTGCTTCAGGAACCTTCTGGGGACTTGCAGCAATTGCATTCCCAATCGTAGGGCCACTGGGCGCAGCTCTGGGAGTGAGCCCGTTCCTCTGCGCCGGCGCTGTAATATCTGCAGTCGCCTTCGGAGGACAGATCTGTATGTATTCTGATACAGTAATGCTGACATCATCATCCACACAGATCACCAACGCCGAGTACCTGAGAACATCAGGGCCGCTGGTGGTAATACCGTTTGTACTGGCTGTCATTGGATTCACTATTGTAGGATTCGTAGCAGCATAATCGATTGTAAGACTTGGCCAGAAGCGCTCCGCTTATTGGAAGCGCTCCGCACTTCTGCCGGCCAGTTTATTGGAATCAGGATCGTGGGTGCTGACCTTTGGTTAGCACCCACGATTTTTCTTGGCGTTAGTGTGGTTTCCAAACAGACCAAGGCCCATATACGCAGATCCGCATCAACCTCAATTACCTGAAGCTCGAGAAAAGGTGGCATAACTATGTGATTTCCTGTATAATACATGTATGAGATAGTTGTTGGATTAAAGATCGTGAGGTAACAACCATGAAGAGAGTATTGATAGTGATCCTGCTGGTCATCGCGTTGGCAGTTGCAGGCGTTGTGTGCTATAAAGTTCTGAATGATTCACAGGAACAGGGGAAGGATAACACCGGCACCACCCAGACTGAGGAGAAACAGGATGTCAATGAGGATACTGATAAGGACAAGGACGAAGACGCAGATGATAAGTATGCAGATTTCGACGACCTGAAAGCAGGTCAGAAGAATGTCACAGTCAAGGGCAAGATAGAGAGCATTGCTGAGACTCCGTGCCTTCTGGTAGATAATGATGAGGATGACATACTCATTTTAGAAAATGTCACAGAGGTATCAACAGGTTCAACGGTCATCGTTACGGGAGATATAACCAGCGGCGATGGCGATAAACTTGGGATTTCAGTCGATTCAATGAAAAAACAGTAAGGAGAATCCTCGTGTCAATAACAAGGAAAAGTAAAATATTTCTGTCATTGGTACTTTCAGCTGCAATGATAATTGCGTTCATGCCTGAAAGCACCTTCGCTGCATCATATTACCCCAGCAAGATAACTTCGGTCAAGGCGTCATCGGCCTCCAACGGAGGTATTACCATACGCTGGGCTAAGAAATCCGGAGTCACAGGCTACAGGGTTTACCGTGCCACTTCGGCCGCCGGGAAGTATACCAGGATCAAGGAACTGTCGGGGAGTTCCAGTATTTCCTACACTAATGTGAGCATCACTGCAGGCGTACGGTATTATTACAAAGTTCGGGCTTATAAGACGGTAAGCGGCAAGCGTTATTATGGCAAGACATACTCTTCTGTAGTATCCGCCAAAAGCTCCGTATCTTTGGCTACGCCTAAATTGACAGGCGCTCAGTACAGCGCCACATGCAATAAACTGACCTGGGACAAGGTCAGCGGCGCCAGTGGATACAGGGTGTATGTTCTGGAAGAAAGCGGATCTTATACAAGACTGGCCACTGTTACATCAACATCATATTCGGATACGAAGGCTGTTACGGCAGTGAAGTATAGTTATAGGGTAAGGGCTTATCGGACTATCAAGGGTACAAATACCTATAGCAAGATGTCTAATCTTGCTGAAGTGACCACTAAGGTGTCGATAGCCAGACCTGTAGCCACTGCCGCCCAGAAGGATGCAGTCAGCAATAGCATAACATGGGCGACTGTGAAAAACGCCTATAAATACACTATAGCCAGGGCAGCGTCTGAAGACGGGGATTATGATACCCTTGGCACAAGCACCACTACATCTTTTGTCGATGATACAGCCAAGTCGCGGGTCACATACTATTACAAAGTCGCTGCCTATGCCAAGGTCAAAGGCACAGTCTATAAAAGCTATTATTCCAAGGCCGCGTCAGTAACGACCAAGGATATCGAGGCGCCGGTCATTGCGGTCAGCCAATACAAGGTGGGATATAACAAAGTCACCTGGGGCAATGTGGTAGGCGCAGTGAAGTACAGGGTCTACAGAGCTACGTCTGCATCGGGGAAATACAGCTTGCTGAAGGAGTATGATGCAGGCTCTCTGGCGTCGGCCAAGTACGCTACGCCGGGCAAGACATACTATTATAAGGTCAGAGCCAAAGCAGAAGATTACTATAGCGGCTACTCACAAGTAGTGTCAGTCAAGACCATGAAAGCTGAAACAGGTCTCTATGTTTACCTGGCCTGCGGTCATGGGACGCAGACAGACGGTTCATGGGACCCTGGGTGTGTGTACGGAAAATACACTGAGGCGGCGCTGATGCTGCCAATAACCAAGGCAATGACAAGCGCTATGCGCAGAAGCGGCGTTCATGTATATACCGACTCTGATAAAAATAACAATTTGAACATGATAAAAAGCGTCGCCTTGTCTAACAGTCACAGTAATATCAAGGCTTATGTGGATATCCATTGCGATTATTCGGGAGCGAAAAGTGGTACAATGCCTTTATATTATTCGTCTTCGGGCAAGGTACTGGCTACTGCTCTCAACGATGCAGTCACAGGTGATGCATCTCTTGGAATTGGCACTAACGGAGTTACCAGAAGGACAGATCTATACGCTTTGAAAGCAACCAATGCGGTGGCATGCATCTTTGAGACAGGCGCTATCAAAGCTGACCTGGCTGTTCTGTCCGGCAAATCCAAGGCATACGGCGAGGCTCTCGCCAGAGGGCTTTGTGCTTACCTGGGCGTGGACTATTATGCGGCCTCATCGGTGAATTAGCCATCAAAAAAAGCTTGCATAATTATTATAAAAAAATTATAATATAGTTACTAAACGGTTAGTAACTATATTTTTTTAAAGATTTCGAGTTTTAAATCCTCGGTATCATGAAAGTTGTGGAAGTCGATGATAAAGACCAATGATAAGAAGAAAGGATTCACCCTAGCGGAGTTGTTAGTTGTAGTGGCCATAATCGCTGTGCTGGTTGCCGTTTCTATACCTATATTCACATCTCAATTAGACAAGGCCAGAGCCTCAACGGATGCGGCCAATGTCCGCTCGGCCAAAGGCGCCGCCACGACGGATTATCTGAGCAATGGATATGAAGGCACAACAGTGACATACTATTACGATGCCGCCAACGGGAAGGTCACCACGGATCTTACAGCGGCCAAAGCCTTCGATGTTTATGGGAAGTCCACCAAGGATATCGACCTGGATAAGGCCACGGGAATCCCTAAAGATCAGATCGTTTCTATCACGATTTCAGAAAGCGGTACTACAGCCGCCTGGGCACTGGGCAAAAGCACCAGCGGCGATGCTACGGGCGATAGCGAAGACAACGATACGGTTGCTGCGTTGAAGAAACTGGCGGGATTGACTTGGGACGATATTAAGGCTGCAGTTACAGGGGATAGCGGAGCGTCATTGGCGCATGGCACATTAGTCAAAGATGGCGATAAAATATACCTTGTATTTGGCTATCAAAATAATTATGGAAAGAAGGAAGCGACATCAATGGCGGATTTAGTAGCTAAATATCCTCAATTTATTGAAGAAGTGACAAACTCTACACCGGTGATATCCGAATCAAGTATGAAAAGCGGGAGCAATGCAGGTATAACAATAAAAGGTGGATCTATCACATACTATGACGGCGTGTATTATTCAGCAGCTCAGGATATCATATATGGAAATGGTGAGAAGGAAGACCCAACGCAAACAGGCAGATGGTTCCAAATCAAATAGCTATGATTACATTAGAACATAAAACAGAGGCTATTGCATCAAGCAATGGCCTCATTATTATGCAAAGCTATATTAACTGAAATACCTGAACACGCCTTTGACCTTGCCCTGGATGCTCACATCCTGGACGATGATCGGGCTCATGGTGTCGTTCTCCGGTTGCAGTCTGATATGATCCTTCTCCTTGAAGAATGTCTTCACTGTGGCCTCGCTCTCAAAGCCGTCGATCATGGCAACTACTATGTCTCCGTTATTGGCGGTGTTCTGCTGCTCGACTAAAATCAGGTCCCCGTCCATAATTCCTACATTGACCATAGATTCGCCACGTACACGAAGCATGAAGCAGGTACCCTTGGCGTACTGAACAGGAACAGGGAAGGTGCCCTCCAGATTTTCCTCAGCGGTAATAGGCGTTCCGGCAGCGACGCGACCTACAACAGGGATGTCAACAACATTCTCCCTGTCTGCCATTTCAGCAGTGCCTGCCACCGTAGCCTTCTTTCCGTCTCTATTTACGAGAACCAAAGCTCTTGGCTTGGATGGGTCCTTCTTCAGGTATCCCTTCTTGACCAGGTCGTCGATATCCTTATGAGCAGTAGATGTGGACTTGATGCCCACAGCGCTGCAGATTTCCCTCACTGTTGGGGGATATCCCTTGACGCTGATTTCCTCTTTCATGAAATCAAGTATTTTCTGTTCTCTGGCCTTCAGGTCACTCATTTCAATACCTCCAATTACCCGTAAACTTATGTTTATCTGATTATACCACAGCATGAACAAAATGTAAACATCTGTTCGCAATTATATAATATATTTTGTGCGGCATCAGGAGCAACTCTGCAGAATATTTTGTGCGAGGATGATCCCGGACCGCGGCGATTTTCTGTGGCAAAACCAGCCGTTCCGCATTGTGGAACGCAAGGTTCCCATAGCAGAACCGGCCCTATTGACGAACAGAATATTCTGACTTAATATGTACGTGTAAAAAAACATTGGTACACCTGGTATTAATGATTTTGATACGCCAATAGGCGAGGAGGTAAAGATAATGTTAAACGCAAAGACTGGTACAAGCATAAATGCAGACCCTAAACTTGCAGGCAAAGAGGCAGCGCAGGCCCTTAAGGACGTGAAAGACGCCAAGATGGCTTTTGTTTATAGCGGAGTTCAGTACGATCAGAAAGAACTGCTGGGCGCCATCGCTAAGGAATTGCCGGGAGTTCCTCTCGTAGGAAACACCTCATTCACAGGCGTCATTACAGATCAGGGCTTCGTCAGCGGCGACGATGGATTCGTTGGCATCATGGCTCTCGGGGACAAAGATATGGCTGTTGGCGTTGCAGGCTCACCTAAGCAGGGCGATGCCAGGGCAACGGGGCACAAAGTTGCAGTTGAGGCTATGAAAAAGGCCGGCAAAACTACTGCACCTGACTATTTCTTCATGGTGGCGTCTCCGGGCGAGGAAGAATTCTATCTGAAGGGCATCAGCGAGGTAATCGGCAGAGTCCCATGCTTCGGCGGCAGCGCAGCTGATAACACCATAACAGGCGAGTGGGTTCTGTACACGGACGAAATGGTAACACCGGAGGGCGTTGCTGTTGCATTCTTCTACACGGACAAAAAGTTCGCTAATGTTTACACCGGCGCATATAAAGAGACTAAGAAATCAGGAGTCATCACCAAGGTGGAGGATTACAGAAAGATCTGCGAGATCGACGGAGTTCCGGCTCTTGAGAAATACATGGAGTGGACAGGCGCTACACCTGACCAGGTAAAGGGCGGAGATCTTCTTGGATATTCCATCACAGCCCCTATCGGCGTCAAAGATCCTCTGGGCGATCTGATCGCAATCAGACATCCTCAGGCAGGTAATGACGACAATACGATTTCAGTAGGAAGCAATGCTGCAGAGAATACCGTAGCAATATTGATGGAAGGCTCAGTAGACCAGTTGATCACATCGACAGGAGCTACTTTGAAACAGACTGCTGAGAGACTCGGAGCACCGGCAGGAGCTTACATGCTCGTACACTGCGGCGGCAGACGCGCAGGCATCGGCGACAGGATCGACGAAGTAGCGGCCCAGCTTAAGGCAGCATCAGGCGGAGTTCCATTCATTACAGAATTCACTTTCGGCGAGTTCGGCTATGAGGATGACAGCAGAAACACCTGCGGTGGATTGATGCTTTCATTCACAGGATTTGAAAAATAAATAACAGGAGGCAGTTTTTATGAAAATGATTATAAACGGAAAGAAAGTCGACAGCGAAAGCGGCAAGACTTTCAACGTAACAGATCCGGCAACAGGCAAGGTCATTGAGGCAGTGCCTAAGGCAACGGAAAAAGATATCGAGTTGGCTGTCGATGCGGCAGTCACAGGTCAGAAGATATGGGCAGAGATCCCCGTATGGCAGAGAGTTCAGGTCCTGAGAAAATTCCTGGACCTGGTAGAAGTTAATAAGGAAGACCTGGCCCAGACCCTTTGTGCAGAAAACGGCAAACCTATAAGCGAGGCCAGAGGCGAGATCGGCAACATTCCAATCGGCTTCTCCGGCTTCATTGAGCACGCCAAACATTACTACGGCAGCATCATCCCCCAGGGTACCGAGCAGGGCCAGGACAAAAATATCCAGATGGTCACCCGCGAGCCTATCGGAGTCGTTGCCTGCATCATACCGTTCAACTTCCCTTGCGATCTTTTTGATCAAAAGGTAGCCCCGGCGTTGATGATGGGTAATGCAGCCATCGTTTTGCCGTCGTCAGACAATCCTCTGACACTGATGAAACTGACGGAGCTTCTCGTAGAGGCTGGCGTTCCAAACGGAGCGATCCAGTGCCTGACAGCACCTGGCGCAGTTAAATCTGCTGCAGTTGCTGACCCTAGAGTACATCTGGTAACTCTGACCGGAAGCACAGAGGTCGGCATCGATACAGCGAAAATAGCGGCCGGCAACCTGACTCACTCAGCTCTTGAACTTGGCGGAAACGACGCTTTCATCGTACTTGATGACGGCGACGTAGATCTGGCAGTTGAAGAACTGGTCTGGGGCAGAATGTATAATACAGGGCAGGTCTGCTGCGCAAGCAAGAGATTCCTGATCCACAATTCTCTGAAGGATGAGTTCGCTAAGAAGGCTGTTGAGCGCATCAAGAAGCTGAAGGTAGGAATGCCTTCTGACGAGAGCACTCAGATCGGCTGCCTGATCAGCGAGAAGGCTGCTGTCAAAGTCGAAGGCGAGGTCGCCAGAACTGTAGAGCAGGGCGGCAAGATCATTATGGGCGGTCACAGAGACGGCGCATTCTATGAGCCGACTGTAATCGTAGATGTACCTAAGACGGCAGATGTAGCTAAGGACATGGAGATCTTCGGACCGGTAGTTCCTGTAATCGGATTTGATACTGATGAGGAAGCCATCGAGATCGCTAACAATTCCATCTTCGGATTGTCAAGCTGCGTATTCTCCAGAGATCAGAAGAGAGCTTTCAAGGTAGCTACTGCTATGGAAGCAGGCGGCGCAGTAATCAACGGCGCAAGCTTCTTCAGGGCTTTCGAGCAGCCATTCGGCGGCTGGAAGCACAGCGGCATCGGCACCGAGGGCGTATTCTCCACCTTCGATGAGATGACCAGAGTCAAGACAATAGTACTGAAGAATATATTATAATCAGCAAAACAGAATAACATTAATGACAAGACCCGGGGCAGAAGCCCCGGGCCTTATACTATGCATTTATGATAGACCTGGTAAACCATATGCCAAGCTAAAACCTGGGACTCTTTACCAAAACCAAGGATTCTTTCAACCAGGTAGGCAATTTCCACAGGCAGTGATTTCGAAGGAGACTTTTTATATTTCGCCAAGTTCGTAACGTGTTCTGCCTCTTGACGAGCGAGTCGTCAGGGTTTGTTCGCACACGAGGACAAACGGGCTGCGGAAATCGCCTACCCCACATAGCCCATGCTCTTAGATATTTCCATCGCCTGGGCCTTAACATAAGAACTCACCTGATCGATTCGGTCAGGTGTGAAAACCGTAGTAGGACCACTGGCAGAAATAGCCGCGATAATGTCGCCCCTATAATCGTAAATAGGCGCTCCGATGCATCGGTGGCCAACCTCGGACTCCTCATCGTCAATAGCCCAGCCACGCTTGCGCACCAGCTCAAGGTCCGACATAAGATCCTCAATAGAGCAGATCGTTTTGTTCGTGAACCTTGTGAAACTGCAGTTGGCCATGATCTTGCGCAAATCTTCAGCCGAGTAGTTCGATAGGAGACACTTGCCGAGAGAGCAGGAATAGGCGTGGACGTGTAGGCCAATCTGTGAGTACATGCGGACATTAGAAAAGACGTCCATTTTTTCTATGTAGACCACCTGATCTCCATCCAGCACTCCCAGATGGCTGGTGAGACCCAATTCCCCGGTGATTTTTGCAATATAAGGGCGGGCCTCCGTCTGAAGTTCCAGGCTGTTTATGTAGCAACTGACCGCCTCGATAAGCTTCAGGCCGATTTGATAATTGCCAGACTTATTTTTGTTCAGGTAGCCACGGTTAGTCATAGTGGTGATGATGCGGTGAGCCGTGCTCTTATGCAGGCCTATGCGGTTTGCAATCTCGGTGACGCCGAGACCCTCGCTTTCATCAGACAGTACTTCGATGATATCCAGAGCCCTGTCGATAGATTGAACGTTATTATCAGTTGCCATTTTGCGCACCCTCCTAATATTGTCAATTATACTCAAAAATCAACCTGATTGCAATCGCAGGACCAACAAAAAAACATTTGACATGGCTTGCTTGCAATGGTATACTTGTTGAGTGATTAAGAAGAAGTTATCCGCTTCTCACCTTTCAGACTATCGTGTTTGTCGGGTTAATAAGTGAGAACAACGTAATACGTTTGTTTTTTTGGCGGATACTTTAGGTATCCGTTTTTTAGTAGGAGGTAAAGAAAATTAGCAAGGAAAGTAGAATCAACGAAGAGATTCGTGCGAAGGAATTAAGAGTTCTCGATGACAATGGCGAAATGCTTGGAATCATGAGTCGGAACGATGCCCTGGCCAAGGCAGATGAGAAGAACCTAGACCTGGTTGAAATTTCACCGAATGCCAAACCGCCTGTTGCCAAGATTCTGGATTACGGTAAATACCGCTATGAACTCCAGAAACGCGAGAAGGAAGCCAAGAAGAAACAGAAGACCGTTCAGGTCAAGGAAATCAGGCTCAGCACTTTTATTGAAGAGCACGACATCCTTGTGAAGGCCAACACTGCTACCAAATTCCTTAAGGAAGGCGATAAGGTAAAGGTTAGCCTCCGCTTCAGAGGACGCGAACGTGATTACGTAAATAAAGGTCGCGACGTTATGAGAAAGTTTGCAGAAGTATGCAGCGAGGTCAGCGTCATGGACAAAAAGCCTGCTTTCGAGGGTAGAAGTCTGACAATGTTTTTGTCGCCTAAACCTGTAGACAAGCAGAAGAAGCCAAAGGATAACGAAGAAAAATAGTTAGCATAGGAGGAAATTACAAAATGGCAAAGAATAAGATGAAGTCTCATAGAGGCGCCTGCAAAAGACTGCATGTAACCGGATCAGGAAAAATTTCAAGGCATAAGGCTTTCAAGGGCCATATTCTTACAAAGAAAACGCCAAAGAGAAAACAGGGTCTGCGTAAATCAACTATATTGGGCAAGGCAGATCATAAGAGAATGTTAAGGTCAATGGCGAAGTAGTCGTAGTATTAGGAGGTAAGAAAAATGGCAAGAGTAAAAAAGGGTGTTAACGCCCATAAGAGACATAAGAAAATTTTGAAGATGGCCAAAGGTTATTATGGCCAGAAGAGCAAGGTGTTCAAGGCTGCTAATCCAGCAGTTATGAGAGCCTTGAGATCAGCGTACACAGGTAGAAAACTCAAGAAGAGAGACTACAGAAAAATGTGGATCGCAAGGATCAATGCCGGTGCAAGAAAGAATGGCATCTCATACAGCAGACTCATGGATGGTCTTAAGAAGAGCGGAATCGAAATCAATCGTAAGATGCTTTCAGAAATGGCTATTTACGATGAGAAAGGCTTCGCAGAACTTTGCTCAACAGCAAAAGCATCCTGCGGAAAATAAATTAGGATAAGGAAGCGCCCTTTATGGGGCGCTTTTCTAATGAATTGGTAGGGAATATCGCATCGCGATATTCCCATATTTTATAATAATGGCAGGTGCTATGGGAATTTTTGTCAGAAACTCCGCGCATACTTCAACACCGGCATAACCCTTGGCAACAAAATCTAACTGGCAGCGCCCGCCTTCTCATGCCATCTTCGCGCTATATACACCGCCGGCGTGTCCAGCAGGCTCGTGGCGATGAAGATCACATAGCTGGAAACGCAGATAGCCAGAATCGTGGAAACGCTGTGCAGTCCCCAGAATGCGCCGAAGTTGAAAAGCACCGTGTTCAAAAGCTGCGATACCAGCGTTGAACAGTTGTTTCGAATCCACAGACCCCGGTGAGAATCCCCGAAAAGGCGACTCGTGTGAGCCCATATTTTGTGGTATGCCCAGACATCGAAAACCTGGACGATTGCGTAAACCCCAATGCTTACCAGCATCAACCGCGGCGTGTTGGAGAAGACTGAGCGGATGGCCGGAGCAGCCCAGTCGTCGGACGCCGGCGCGTACAAAAACCATGACTGGGAAATCAGTATGAATGCGATGCTTGTGATAATGCCGATGGTCACCGCGCGGTCGGCCTCGCGCTTGCCTTCGTTTTCGCTGAGAATGTCAGTCACCAGGAAAGTCGACGCGAACAAAATGTTGCCTAAGGTCATTTCCATGCCAAAGGCGCGCACCAGTATCAGCACTTCGATGTTGGCGGCGATGGTGGCGATGACAGTCCACATGAAGAGTCCGGTTTTCCCAAGAAATCTATATAACAGAACCACTGCCGTATATATACAGACAAGGCTCACTATAAGTATTATTTCATTACGCATAAATTTCCTCCATCAATTCTCAGTCGTGGCATGCATCTTGCTCCACGCTTTCGTTTCACGTCCGCAGTATCTCACTGGCAGCTCAGTCAAAATAAAAATGCGCACGGAAAACGCGCGCATTAAAATTGCATTGTTCCCGTAGTTTTGTTTTCAGACAGGATGGTCACGAACTGTCTTATTTAATTACTATGAAAATATACCATAAAACCAGAAGAAAGTAAAGCAATAGGTAAGTCAACAGGTAAGTCAACAGGTAAGTCAACAGGTAAGTCAACACGCTGGCGCTTGGTGACTGGTGGTCGCGCACTTCCTATTAGCTATTTGGTTGTAAACGTGCGTCTGCGCACGTATAGCCTCATATCAAGGAATCAAGGTGCGTTTTTGGAATTCCAAATTTCATTTCCGCACTTATCAGCCATTCTCAGAGCATGGAGGTGCGCATATTGGAATTCCAACGATTATCCGTGCACTTATAGCCCGTTTCAAAGACCAGGAAGTGCGTTTAAGTCACGATATACTGCTAAATAATGGAAATAATGGGTAATGCATCCATTGGCGCGCACCTCGACCTATTTGAATCGGTCAATAAGTGCGATATTGGTTTACAATAATAAAAAATTCGCACTATCGTTCCAGATATTGGGCCAATACGTGCGCAGAGGGCTTCCGCTAATCGCAGAGGGCTTCCGCTAATCGCAGAGGGCTTCCGCTAATCGCAGAGGGCTTACGCTAACCTCAAATCTATTCAAAATCCCACGGATGCGTGTGGAAGTGCTCGTCTACCAGGTTCACGCTGCGGAGCAGATCTACCCGCTGCAGGAGTTCGCGGACCGGCAGGTCGGCGCATAGTTGATGATCTTCATTGAACAAAAGGGCCCTGTCTGCAATGTGTGGCACAAGTTCCAGGTTGTGCGTGGAAAAAATAAGAGTTTTGGCATGGGGCTTGCTGCCGTCTAATAAATCGCTGGCATGGGGCTTGCGGCCAGCGTCACCGCTAGCCATATCTCTGTGTAGCAGTTTCAGCAGCCATGTCTGGGAACGTGGGTCCAGATCGTTAGTAGGTTCATCCATAATAAGTACCTCTGGATCCAGAATCAGAGTGCTGGCTATGGCCACCTTCTTTTTCTCACCGCCACTCAGGTGGAAAGGCGCTTTGTCGAGTAACTTTGTTATGTCAAGGGATTCGGCCATTCGGTTCACGCTGGCCATGACCTCGTCATGGGAGAGCCCCAGCTGTAAGGGCCCGAAGGCCAGCTCCTCCCTGACATTACTGCAGAAAAGCTGTACGTCAGAATCCTGAAAAACATAGCCGACCCGCCTGTGATAAACCTTTGATTCGTCCCGGGAAAGCACCGCAGGGTCCATTTTGTTCCCGAAAGCGAAGAACTCGCCCGCCGTAGGAGACAGAAGCCCCGCCAGGATTTTCAGGAGCGTGGATTTGCCGCAGCCGTTGGCGCCGAGTATGCAGACCCGTTCGCCGGCCTCCACGGAAAAATTCAGCCCAGTCAAGACCTCAGGCCTCATCGAATATGAGAAATTCAGATTTTTTAGCTGGAAAATATTCAAAAAACATAACCTCCAATAGTTAAAATCACAAGTATTATCACGTTGACCAAGACGAAAAGCCAATCAGCAGCCCCCGTCCGCAGCTCTCGCAGATTCACAGGGCTGCCATCGTAGCCCCGCAGTTTCATAGCACCGTAAATGTCGTCGCTCATGGAGTGGACCCGTATAAAAAGCTGCCCCGCACGGCTGCTGACGAATCGACGGCTGTCGGCGCTTTTAATGGCGCCCACTGTTCGCATGTGTCGCGCCTGCATCATGTCCGTGCCCGTTTCCGCAATGAGAAAAAGGTAGCGGTAGGCCATATTCAGGATCGAAACGAAAATCTCCGGCAGGTGCATCCGCCGCAGGCCGCAGGTCAGGTCGGACCACCTGGTCGTCATGAGCAAAAGAAAGGCGAAGGCCATGGAATCTCCCGTGCGCAAAGCTATCCGCAGGGCCATATTCAAGCCGGCCGTGGAGAAGTACACACCCTCGTGCACAAAATTTCCCGCAGGAATAATGTAGAAAAGCGGCGTGCCTCCGGTTAGCAGGCTGGATGCGCCGGGCAGGTTCAAAATGAAAATCAATGTTGGCAGATACAGCCAGGTCCGGCGCAGATACGGCCGAAGCGGCAGGGCCGATGCGGCTGCGTAGAGAGCGGATACGGTGCCTGCCGCCACCAGAATTATGCAGTTGTCCGTGAAACCGATGAAAACCATGAATGCCAGTACTACTAGGACTTTGATCCGCGGGTCCATGCTTTGGAGCAGGCCGTCACCGGCCGCGTACCTCTCATTATATAATTCGTTCTCGAAGAGCTGAGCGAAGCGGCTCAGAGTCTTTCCGACGAAACCTTTTCCGTAGATTTTATCTGGTCTGTTCACGGGCTACATTACCTTTCCTGGATTTTTTAACGAATAGTGACAGGGCGAAGATCAGGGCTGCGATGAGCAGTATGCCTACGACGGCGGAGATAACGTAGCCGGTAATTGAGCCGGCGGCTCCGTTACCGAATATCTTCACTGTATAATCGGGCAGAATAGATTTCCACCAGTCAGCCATAGACGCGAAACCTGAAGGCACATAGCCGAGAGTTTTTTTGATTTCGTCGGTTCCCCATTCGCCCCAGGCAGTTCCCTGGGCAATGAGGCCAAGGGGTGTCAGAATCACCAGGATACCGAGAGGGATCAGTAAGGCTTTGTATCTTTTGAGGAAAGACTGCCTTTCCACAGACACGTCGCCGCTGACGAACATCTGCGGCGCGGCTTTTGCGATATATGCTATGGCCGCTCCCGTGACGACTCCTTCAATAGGCCCGGCCACCAGAATATGGGCGAACATCATAGCCGGAATCGAAACCGACAGCGGATACGGACAGTAGAGGGCTGCGCCATCAGCCCCGGTGAAGAGCAGAGGCTGGATGCCGAATTCCACAGCCGCCAGCAGGGCGGCCGCGTTGAGACCGACAAATCCGGCTATGGCTGCAGCAATGATACTGCGACTACTGCCGAAAGCAACTGCAGTTGACTTTGTTCGGCTATATTCGACCCCGGCACCTATGTACTCCCCGGCTTTAGCAACTGCAGCCGACTTTTTGCCGCTGATGAGCCGGTAGACGCCGTAGCCCACGAAAGGCATGACTACGGCCATATTTAGGCAGTTCATGCCGAAAGCCAGTATGCCCCCATCGCCGAAGACGAGGGCTTGAATGAGCAAGGCCGATGACACGGCAATAGTCGCCGCCCAGGGACCCAGCATTATAGCTATTAGCACAGCGCCCACTGCATGGGCCGAGCTGCCGCCGGCCACAGGGACGTTCATCATCATTATAGTAAATGAGAACGCTGCGCCTAAAGCCAGCGTCGGCAGATTCTTCTCGCCGACCTTTTCTTTGACCTTTTTTGCGGCCACGGCCCACACAGGGACCATACCCACCAGCACCGGGATCGTAGTTTCCGGCGCCATATATCCATCAGGAATGTGCATTGATTACCTCCAACAAAAAACCCACTCAGGGTACTACAAAAAAATAGTTTTTTCCCTTCGTGGGTGTGTAAAGTCTTCGTGACTTTTATGGTAAGATTATATCACTTGCCAGGTCGATGCGTCAAGTGGATAACTTAACGGTACTAAATACTAATTATTATTCGTCGAAAATGGAACTTGAACTGATTTTGATAAAATCACCAGTATACGTTATAATAAATTGGCATTTTAGGCATCAAAAATCAGAATCAATGATTGATAAATGAACTGTGGTATAATATTGGTGTGGGTTTTAACGATTTCCACTATAAATAATGGATGATAACAGGTTTCATAAGGACTTCCGTTTGAACATTGATACAATCAGCACGCATCTGGTTATCCTATGATTAGCAAATTTGTATATTCTTTGCATAATTAATGTATAGCCACTTTCCAAAGTTGAAAATTCGGATTCTAAGAGGCAAAAATCGTGTTTTGTCATAAAACACATCCGTCAACCCGACCAAGTCCGTCAACCCGACCACATCCGTCTGCATTTTTTGCCGATAGTCCTTGATTTTTATCATGGCTTGCTTTATTCTTAATTACATTAGAGGGGGACAACGATGAATATACAGGAATTTTTCGAAACGAATAATAAGGTAGCCCTTGGATTTTCCGGCGGGGTGGATTCTTCATATCTGCTCTATGCCGCCAAAGAGGCCGGGGCAGACATAGGCGCTTACTACGTCAAGAGCCAGTTCCAGCCGCAGTTCGAGTTAGATGACGCGCTGAAATTGGCCGAGCATGTGGGCGCGGAGCTGAAGGTGTTGGAGTGTGACGTTCTCTCCGAACCAAAAGTAGCCTCCAATCCATCCGACCGGTGTTATTACTGCAAAAGGCATATTTTTGGCGCGGTGGCGGATCGGGCCGCAAAGGATGGCTACGGGGTTCTCATAGATGGCACCAACGCTTCCGATGATGCAGGCGACAGGCCGGGGACCAAGGCCCTCGGCGAGCTGAAGGTTTTGTCGCCTTTGCGGGACTGCGGTCTGACAAAGGATGACATCAGGGCTCTTTCCAAGGAGGCCGGCTTGTTCACATGGAACAAACCATCGTACGCTTGCCTCGCGACCAGGATACCCGAGGGCGAAGAGATCACCGATAAAACCCTGCGCAGGATCGAAGGAGCAGAGGATGTTTTGCGCATGATGGGTTTCTCGGATTTTCGCGTCAGAAAGCGTGGGGATATCGGTCTATTGCAGATACCGGAATGCCAGATGGTTTCGGCAGTTAAATTAAATGAGGAAATCGTCTTGGGCCTCAAGCCATATTTCAAGGATGTGGTCCTGGACCTGGTCGGACGCAGGCGCTGAGGGACAGCGCCCATGTCGACCGCAAACGCAGGCGCTGAGGGACAGCGCCCATGCCGACCGCAAACGCAGGCGCTGAGGGACAGCGCCCATGTCTACCGCAAACGCAGGCGCTTAGGGACAGCGCCCATATATAGGAAGGAAACGCTCATGGATAAAAATCAGGTAAAAACTTTGCTGGAGCAGGTGGCCGCAGGGGACACTTCTGTTGACGACGCCGTGCTCAAGCTTAGAATGGAGCCATTTACAGATATAGACATAGCAAATCTGGACACCCACCGGGCTCTGCGACAGGGCGTCGGCGAGGTGATTTACGGCGCCGGCAAAACACCCGAGCAGATAGACCGCATAGCCCACACTTTGTGGGAAGGCGGACAGCGGGCCATACTCATTACACGCATGTCAGAAGCAGCGGCAGAGGCTTTTACCAAGGACGTGCCTTTTGAGTACTTTCCGGATGGCCATTCGGCAGTAGTCGGCGCACAGATGGAGCCGGATGTGAGAGGTAATATTCTGATAATAACCGCAGGCACCAGCGACATTCCCGTTGCCGAAGAGGCGGCTGTCACGGCGGAGACTCTGGGCAACAATGTAGAGCGCATCTACGATGTGGGCGTTGCAGGAATCCACAGGCTTCTCAGCCACACGGACTCCATAATGAAAGCCCGGGTCATTATCGCCATTGCAGGCATGGAGGGTGCTCTGGCCAGCGTCGTTGGCGGACTGGCCGCCTGCCCTGTGATTGCAGTGCCTACAAGCATCGGCTACGGTACGGCCTTCGGCGGCGTGACAGCGCTTTTGTCTATGCTCAATTCCTGCGCCAGCGGCGTCAGCGTCGTGAACATCGACAACGGCTTCGGCGCCGGCTATCTTGCCAGCATGATAAACCACATGGAGGAAAGCAAATGAAAACATTGTATATAGAATGTAATATGGGCGCGGCCGGGGATATGCTCATGGGCGCGCTGCTGGAAATTGCGCCGGAGGGTCTCGCACAAAAAATATCTGAGCTTGCGATCCCGGGGGTCGCGATTTCTGCGGAGAAGGCGGCTAAGTGCGGGGTCACTGGCACTCACGTTCACGTTCTGGTCAAAGGCGAGGAAGAGGGCCACGACCATCACCACGACCATGGTCATCACCATGAAGACCATGACCACCATCATGGCCATGACCACTGCCACGACCATCACCATCATGAACACCACAGTTTGGCCGACATTGAAGCAATAATCGACGGAATCGACATTTCAGATAGAGTCCGTACTGACGCTAAGGCAATATATAAAGCTATCGCCGACGCGGAGTCCACTGTTCACGGAGAGCCTGTGAGCCAGATCCATTTCCACGAAGTCGGAGCTATGGACGCAGTTGCCGATGTTGTTGGAAACTGCATGCTTATAGAGGCCATTGGTGCAGATCGCATAATCGTATCGCCGATAAACACTGGCAGCGGCACAGTCAGGTGCGCTCACGGGATACTTCCCGTTCCGGCGCCTGCAACGGCGGAGATACTGAAAGGCGCTGAGTATTATAGCGATGGAACCGACGGAGAACTATGTACTCCGACAGGGGCCGCCATATTACAACATTTTGCGACTGCTTACGGACAGCAACCACAGATGAAGCTCATAGATTCAGGTACTGGAGTCGGTAATAAGGATTTCGACCCTAAGGCAAACATCGTCAGGGTGTTCCTGGGGGATACGAGCGGCGGCAATGGCGACAGTTCGACTGTTACCCATTGCGCCAGCGCTAATGGGACGAGCACCGATAAAATCTGCGAACTTTCGGCAAATATCGACGATATGACCGGCGAAGAGCTGGGGTTCGCCATGGAGCGACTCCTTACGGCCGGGGCAGTCGATGTATATTTTGTTCCTATAGTAATGAAGAAATCCAGACCGGCCGTGAAATTGTCCTGCCTTTGCAGGGCCGAGGACGCAGACGCTATGGCGAAGGCCATGTTCAAACATACCAAGACTGCCGGCATCAGGCGGCAGGACTTTGACAGATACGTCCTTGACAGATATACTGAAGATAGAGACGGATTGCGGGTGAAGACCTGCAGCGGGTACGGCGTCAGCAGGAGGAAGGCGGAGTTCGACGATCTGGCAGAAATGGCCAGGGCAGAGGACTTGAGCCTTGATGAGGCTCGTGCCAAAGGCGGAGTGGTTGCCGGAGGCGGAGCGACCGCCAAAGCCGGCGCCAGGGCCAACACCCGTGCTAACGCACATGGCGACTCCGATTCGAAGGGAGAAAAGTAATGGTCATACTTGTAATAGACGGACAGGGCGGACGCCTTGGGAAACAGCTGGTGGAGGCTTTGCGCGGGAAATTTGCCGGAGCAGAGATACTGGCGGTGGGAACCAACAGCGTAGCAACGGCCACCATGCTGAAGGCCGGCGCTGACGAGGGCGCCACGGGAGAGAATCCGGTTGTCGTAGGCTGCCGCAAGGCTGACTTCATCGTCGGGCCTCTGGGCATAGTCATCGCCGATTCCCTTATGGGCGAGGTCACTCCGAAGATGGCCCTAGCCATTTCTCAGAGCGAGGCCACTCGCATCCTCATACCTATGAATATGTGCGACAATCTGGTTGCCGGCGTCACGGCTCAGTCAGTCAACGAACTGCTGGACGACGCCGTGGCCAAGATCGCCGGAAAAATAAAGGAGAATCAAAATGCTGGAAAATAAGACTGTATTGTTGGGAGTAAGCGGCGGAATAGCCGCATATAAGATCGCGTACCTGGCCAGCCATCTGAAGCAGGCCGGAGCCGAGGTCCATGTGATCATGACGGAGAACGCGTGCAAATTCATCAGCCCCCTGACCTTCGAGACACTGACCGGGCAGAAATGCGTGGTTGATACCTTTGAGCGCAACGGGACTTACGAAGTCGAGCACGTGGCATTGGCCAAGAAAGCAGACGTCTTCATGGTAGCTCCGGCTACAGCTAACGTCATGGCCAAGCTGGCACAAGGCATCGCCGACGACATGCTGACCACAACCTTCCTGGCCTGCGACTGCCCTAAGATCGTCGTGCCTGCCATGAATACGAAAATGTTCGACAATCCGGCTACCCAGGACAATATTTTGTGCCTGAAAAAGTACGGCATCCAGGTAGTAGAGCCGGCCAGCGGATATCTTGCCTGCGGAGACACAGGCGCCGGCAAAATGCCTGAACCCGAGGTTTTGTTCGATTATATAGAGCGCCAGATCGCACGCCCTAAGGACATGGTCGGCAAGCGCGTCCTGGTCACGGCGGGAGCAACCTGCGAAGCCATCGATCCGGTCCGCTTCATCACCAACCACTCCACAGGCAAAATGGGATTTGCCCTGGCCAAGGAATGCATGTTGCGTGGTGCCGACGTGATCCTCGTGAAAGCAGCCACAAGCGCTACGCCGCCTAGGTTTTGTCATATAGTCGACGTTGTCAGCGCCGGCGAAATGTTCAAAGAGGTCACTGCCAGGTCTGAGGCTGCGGACATCGTCATTATGGCGGCCGCTGTTTCCGATTACACGCCTCTGCAGGTAGCCGTACAAAAAGTAAAGAAATCCGATGGAGATCTGTCGCTGCCTATGAAGCGCACTTTGGACATCCTGGGATATCTTGGGGGCAACCGCCGGGAGGGTCAGTTCCTATGCGGTTTCTCTATGGAGACTGAGAACATGGTGGAGAATTCCAAGGCCAAACTGACCAAGAAGCATGTGGACATGATCGTGGCCAATAATCTGAAGGATGACGGCGCCGGCTTCGGCACGGACACCAACCTGGTGACATTGATCACCCCGGACGACGTCCACCAGTACGACCTCATGAGCAAAGAGGACGTGGCTCGGACCGTAGTCGACAGGATACTCAAGTAACAGCATTTGACAAACTGTAAATAAGTGGTATAATACAAAATGCAACTGAGTTGCAAATACATCCAAGTTGCAAATTCATACCAAGGAGCAGGACACACATGCTGGACGCACTGACAGATTCACTCATAGATAGTTTAAAATTATTTCCATTTTTGTTCGTGACCTATCTCGTCATGGGTATGCTCGAGAAAGCTGCCAGCGACAAGGCCAGGAACGCCATAAAAGAAGCCGGGAAAGTCGGTCCCATCTGGGGCGGACTTTTGGGCGCCATACCCCAGTGCGGGTTTTCGGCGGCGGCTTCATATTTTTATGTGGGCAAGGTCATAACCCTGGGAACACTGATTTCCATATACCTGTCAACATCCGACGAGATGCTGCCGATTTTCATTTCCGAGCAGGTACCCGTCAAGACCATGGTCAGCATCATCGTTGCCAAGGTCATCATAGGCATGATCTCAGGATTCCTGGTGGAGATCTTCTTCGGCTGGATAGCCAGGAAGCGCCACGTGCCTAAGGACTACATCGGCGAACTCCCGGGCGAGGGCTGCAACTGCGGCGCCAGCCTCATAATCAACTCAATCGTAAGATCACTGAAAGTACTTATTTTCATTTTCATCATATCGGTAATAATCAATGTGGTCGTAAATGCAGTGGGTCACGATGCTATATCATCGCTGTTCCAGGGCCTGCCGGTCGTCGGCGAACTGGTGGCGGCCTTAGTGGGCCTCATCCCCAACTGCGCCGCGTCCGTCGTCATCACCCAGCTTTACCTGGAAGGCGTCATCGGCGCCGGACCAATGATGAGCGGCCTTTTGTGCAGCGCCGGCGTAGGGCTGCTGGTTTTGTGCAGGGAAAATACACACCCCAGGCAGGATCTTCTCGTCATCGGCACCCTGTACGTTGTCAGCGTGGGCTGGGGCATATTGATAGAAGTCCTGGGTATAACGTTTTAGGAGGAACAAAACTATGGCTGAGCATGAATATAAAACCAACAATCGCACTAAGATCATGGAGTTTCTCAAGTCTAACAAAGACCGTACCGTCAGCGTTTCTGACATAGAAGACCATCTGGCGGGCGAGCAGAACCCCGTGAACAAAACGACCATCTACAGGTATCTGGACAAGCTGGAGGCTGATGGCAATGTCATCAAGTACGCGGCCGAGAAAGGCGACAAGGCCACATATCAGTATGTGGAGCGGGAGCATAAGTGCGACGAGCACCTGCATCTGAAGTGTACCAGATGCGGAATGATCATACACCTGGACTGTGAGTTCATGGATGAGATATCAGAGCACGTGGCCAAGGATCACGGCTTCAGGATACAATGTAAGAATTCTATCATCTACGGCCTTTGCGAGAGGTGTCAAAAATTACAAAAAGATTAGTATAAATGCCTAAAATTTAGACGAATGGCCTATATTGTCGTTTGCTTTTTACATGGCCATGCAATATAATAAGGTAAATTTAAGAAGAAAAGTGTATTTAAATGCACTTATGTAGAGAAAGAGATTGGAGAAAACGACAATGGGAATCAAACATAAACTAGGAAGAAGAGCTTTTTCGAAGGGATTTGACATAGCTTATGGGAAAATGGGAAAAGATAGACAGAAGGCTGTATTGGATCTGTTCAGAATGGCTCAGAAGTACATCGACAAGACCGATGTGAAAATCGACTATAAGAAGGGCGAAGACTGGATCATGAACGAAGACGGCGCTCTGATGAAGTATATCAACCGCGCAGTTGACAACCTGGACAGAAACGTCCTGAAGACAGCTGCCCTGAACTTCGGTTATGAAGCCATGTTCTACGGCACCAAGGTAATGGAAGACGCCAGGAAGGTACAGAAATGCAACGTGCCTTGGCTGATCCTGATGGACCCTACAAGCGCATGCAACCTGAAATGCACAGGCTGCTGGGCTGCAGAGTACGGCCACAAACTTAATCTGACCTTAGAGCAGATGGACAGCATGATCAAACAGGGAAAGAAACTGGGCATCCATTTCTACATGTACACCGGCGGCGAACCACTTGTACGTAAGGACGACCTGATCAAGCTTTGCGAGATGCACCCTGATTGCGCTTTTGCATGCTTCACCAACGGAACTCTCGTAGACGAGAAATTCTGCAAGGACCTGAAGCGCGTAGGCAACATGTATCTTGCTATCAGCCTTGAGGGATTCGAGGACACCAATGACGCAAGACGTGGCCCTGGAGTGTTCAATAAGGTAATGCACGCTATGGACCTGCTTAAGGAGAACGGTTGCCTCTTCGGCACATCGGTCTGCTACACAAGCCATAACATCGACCTGCTCACATCAGACGAGTTCATCAAGATGGAGATCGAGAAGGGCGTTCAGTTCTCAATGTATTTCCACTATATGCCTGTAGGCAATGATGCGTCCCCTGAACTGCTTCCTACTAAGGAGCAGAGAGAGTACATGTATCATAAGCTGAGAGAAGTCAGAAATATGACAGACGGAGACGGCTTGTTCGCCTTCGACTTCCAGAATGACGGAGAATTTGTAGGCGGCTGTATTGCCGGCGGAAGGAATTACTTCCACATCAACGCCAACGGCGACGCTGAACCTTGCGTATTCATCCATTATTCAAATATGAACATCAAGGATCACACTTTGCTGGAGATCCTCCACTCACCGCTGTTTATGGCTTATCACAACAATCAGCCATTCAACGACAACCATCTGAGACCGTGCCCGATGCTTGAGAATCCGGACATGCTGGTGAAGATGGTCCACGAGAGCGGCGCCAAGTCTACGGATCTGGAGTCACCTGAGACAGTTGAGCATCTTTGCGACAAGTGCAAACAGTATGCTGCAAACTGGGCTCCTGAGGCTGACAGAATCTGGGAGGAAAGCGGTAGAGCTGAGCAGCAGAGACAGAAGAAGGCCGCTGAGGCCAGAGCCGCAGGACAGCCTGGACCCAGTACAAAGGTAAAGACGGACCTTAAGGCTGCAACAAAGGCCAGCGCGGAGGCAAAGGCTAATGCAACGGCAAAGGCCAGCGCTGACGCTGATGCAGGCGCTGACGAGAAGAAAGCTGTAAATCAGTAAATAGGTAAATCCTTACATATGTAACATTAATGAGAAGAACTGTTGCTTAATGCGGCAGTTCTTTTTTCTTTGTTACAGTTGGCTATTGTTCCATCAATGGTACAGTTATGCATGAACTTATGCATAAATAAGGGCGCCAGTCTAGACAAGATAATCACTGAAGCCTGTTTTCGTGGCCGCAAGAATCGGCTTTAAAAAGTCGCCTATGTGGCGTGCACGGGTAATTTCAACGTCTCACGCGCAAGAATCAGGATCAAAATGAAGCCTGTGTGGCGACTTGCTGGTTTTAATAAGAGTGACGTGCAAGAATTCCATATAAAATTAAATCAATGTGGCGGGATAGCCTATCAGAAGTGACTGATATTAAGGCTTCACGCCACATTGTTATTATTATTCAAGTGATTCTTGCGCGGTACCACGGAGAATCCAAGCTACACGCCACAGTGCCTTAAATATCAAGTCGATTCTTGCGCGAAGCCTCATCAGAAAATCCGAATGCGCCACATCGTCTCAAATATCAAGTCGATTCTTGCGCGCAGTATACTAAGTTATGGTACACAAACCTGATAGATCCACATACTTCCGAAAACGAAAAAATGCTTGAAGAACATTTTCGTTGTCGGAACTTGCATACTTTCACTGAGAAATTCAACTATAACATACACCATGTCTAAAACATAATTGATCATGACCCTGTAAACCGTTGGAACTACTGGATTCAAGCAAATATATGGTTTACGATGTCAGGATGTGGTGATATCAGTAGATCGTTTTCGTTGCATTTAAAAATGTATGTATCGTACCATTGATGGAACGATACCGGTTGAATAAACCGGCGGCAAATGGTATACTTGAGTCGACTTGATATTGCACTGTTTTTATGGAGGTTTACATATGATATACACTAAAGAAGTCGAAAACATGTGTCCTGTCAACAGGATGGATGCGACTCAGGGGCCTTCTCCGATACCTGAAGAAGGCAAATGGGTGCAGGCTAAGGAAGTGAAGGACATTTCCGGATTCACCCATGGAATCGGCTGGTGCGCGCCGCAGCAGGGCGCCTGCAAGCTGACACTCAATGTTAAGGAAGGCATCATCCAGGAAGCTCTTATAGAGACCATCGGATGTTCGGGCATGACCCATTCAGCAGCCATGGCAGGAGAGATCCTCGTAGGCAAAACTTTGCTCGAGGCTCTGAACACCGACTTGGTCTGCGACGCCATAAACACCGCCATGAGAGAACTTTTCCTGCAGATCGCATACGGCAGGACCCAGTCGGCATTTTCCGAGGACGGCCTGGCAGTAGGCGCAGGCATGGAAGACCTGGGCAAGGGACTCATGAGCCAGGTGGGAACTATTTTCTCCACAGAGAAGAAGGGCCCGAGATATATGAACCTGACCGAGGGCTACATCCTCGAGAATGGTTTGGACAAGGATAATAACATCATTGGATACAAGTACGTGAACATGGGTAAGATGATGGAATTCATAAAAGACGGCATGGAACCTGGGGCAGCGATGGAAAAGGCTACCGGCGAATACGGAAGATTCGGCGAGGCAGTCAAGACCATTGACCCGAGGAAGGAATAGGAGGCGATGACATGGAATTATTCGAAAACTACGACAGAAAAATCGAGAAAATAGAAAAGACAATGAAAGAATATGGCATCCAAGACCTCCAGGAAGCTCGCAAGCTTTGCACGGATAAAGGTTTTGATCCGTATGATATCGTCAAGGGCGTGCAGACTATCTGCTTCGAGGACGCCTGCTGGGCATATGTTCTCGGCTGCGCCATTGCTATCAAAAAGGGAGCTACGAAGGCTGAAGAAGCTGCCAAGGCTATAGGCGAGGGCCTGCAGGCCTTTTGTCTACCGGGGTCAGTTGCCGAAGACAGAAAAGTCGGCCTGGGCCACGGAAACCTGGCATCGATGCTTTTGAACGAGGACACGGCATGCTTCGCATTCCTCGCAGGCCACGAATCCTTTGCGGCCGCAGAAGGCGCCATCGGAATCGCCAACTCCGCCAATAAAGTCCGCAAGAACCCTTTGCGCGTTATTTTGAACGGCCTGGGCAAAGACGCGGCACTTATCATTTCCAGAATCAACGGTTTCACCTATGTTAAGACGGATTTCGACTTCTACACAGGTAAACTGAACATAGTAAGCGAGACAGCCTATTCCAAAGGCGACAGAGCCAAGGTCAGGTGCTTCGGCGCTTACGATGTCCGCGAGGGCGTTGCGATCATGGATCACGAGGGAGTAGACGTTTCCATCACAGGAAACTCCACCAACCCTACCAGATTCCAGCACCCGGTAGCAGGCACATATAAGAAACAGTGCGTAGAGCAGGGCAAGAAGTACTTCTCCGTTGCATCAGGCGGCGGCACAGGAAGAACACTTCATCCGGACAACATGGCGGCAGGGCCTTCATCCTACGGCATGACGGATACTATGGGAAGAATGCACTCGGACGCTCAGTTCGCAGGCAGCTCCTCCGTTCCGGCTCACGTTGAGATGATGGGATTCATCGGCATGGGCAACAATCCGATGGTCGGCGCTTCCGTAGCCTGCGCTGTAGCCGTACAGGAGCACTGCTAAAGGAGACGAATATGGACGAAGAAAGAAAGAACGGCGCCGGGGAACGGCCGGCAGAGGACATGCATGAGGCCGGGGAACGCCCGGCTGAGGACCAGCCTAAGAACGCCGGCTGGAGCGACGACGCGGAAATGCACAGCCTCAACGAATATAAGGACTACGACGGCAACAGTGACAAATACATGCCGAGAGAACTGCTGGAAGAAAAGAATATCGTCCTTTGTGTGATATTCTCTATCATCAGTTTCGGCATATATTACGTGTACTGGTTCTACACTCTGAGCAAGAAGATACAACTTCTGAATCATGAGGAACCTAGCTGTGTCGGCGAAGTACTGCTGTATTTCCTGATACCTTTCTATTGCCTGTACTGGATGTATACCAGAGCCAGAACGACTATGGAGGCATCGAGAAAGTACTGGCATTACAACAGAGTGTCAGACGAGGGAGTTGCGTACCTTTTACTGGCCCTATTCGGGTTGGGAATAGTAGCAGTCGCTCTCATGCAGAACGACTTCAACAAGTTTGCCAGAGACATGAGCGAACTTCGCGGAAACAATTAGAATATCAGGGACTGTCTGAGGACGGTCCCTATTATTTTGTGGTATATTCTGACAATTTGTAGTATAATGACATAAAAGAGAAAAAAACAGGATAATAATCGGAATAGGCTTAGGGTGCAATGCTAATGCGTTTCACAACTATGGGGGACACATAATGAAATATGCCGAATTCCACAGAGCAACTAAGGATTATTATCTTGGTATCCGCGCCCGGGCAGTGACATGGGACGGTAAGGACGCATACATAATGTATATATCCGATGAGACCAACGAGCATAAGAAGCGCATGGAACAGGAAGCGCTGCTGAATCTGGTGCCTGTGGGCATAGGAATATACACAATTGAAAATGGCACATTGAGACAGGTGTACATGAATGACAGGTACTACCTGATGATAGGAGAATCCAGAGAGAAGCGTAAGAAGAATGTGCAGGAAGGCTTTCTGGACTTCGTTCATCCCGATGATATGCCTGCTGTAAACGGGGCAGTGAAGAAGATGGTAGCCGGCAGCCAGGAAGAAACATTGGATCATCGTATCCTTTGCGGAAACGGTAAATATGTATGGTTCCGTCTGGTCGCCTCCGTAAGTAAACGAACAGATGACAAGTTGATCCTCTATTGCAGCTATGCGGATATTGATGATACTTATGCGGCGCAGGAAGCCCTGAAGAATGCCAACGCTGCCATTAAGAAGCAGTACGACCACGAGCTGTCACAGCGGGAGATGCTGGAGAGAGACAGTCTCATAGCGGTTCAGTTCAACGTCGATCAGGACAAGCTGATTTCTTATCGAATGAATAACGAACTCATTAAGGAATTTGAAAACGGTACAGCGGGGAATGCCATCAGGCCGGATCTTATGTCGGCAGCTCCTACAGAAGAAGAACGTGAAATCGTAGCCGACTTTTTCAGCAAAGAAAAGGCTGTGGAAAGGTATAACTCAGGCGTCAAGGAATTTTCGGCGGAATATCGCCGCCGGCTAAACGACGGCAGATACCACTGGCTTCGCTCTACCTGCATGCTTGCTCCCGATGAAAACGGGGACCTGATTTCATACACATATTGCAGAAGCATCGATATAGAGAAGAAGAAGGAACTGGTCGCCTACAGTGTCATAGATGAAGACACTGATTTCGTTATGCTGCTGAATACCGTGGCCAATAAGGTCAGGCTCATACGCATAAGCGGCGATTATCATGACTCACCTTGGGTACTCAACAGGGAATTCAACTTTGACAGGACGCCTAAAGACGGCGCGCTGGAAACTGTTGAACCTGCTGACAGGGCTATGGTCTATGATTTCTTCGTTGAGGACAATCTCCTGGAAAGATTGAAAACAGAGCCACTGGTGCAGATCATCTACAGATATCACGGGCCGGATGGAAAGCGCCGTAGAAAGAAAATCAGAGCATTCTATCTTGACGAACTCCACGAGGATATCGTCATCGCCCGCAGAGACATCACCGACATATATGAAGAGGAGCAGGAACAAAAGCAAGCTTTGCAAACTGCCCTGGATGAAGCCAGGCAGGCAAACAACGCCAAGAGCGACTTTTTGTCCCGTATTAGCCACGACCTGAGAACTCCCATGAACGTCATCATGGGACTCACAGACCTGGCCATAGAGATCCCGGATCAGGGCAGCGAGATGAAGGAAACTTTAGCCCACATCAGCAGCTCAGCCCAGTACCTCCTCAGCCTCATCAACGATTGCCTGGACATGGAGAAAATCACCAGCGGCAAGATCGAGTTGCATCCGAGCACTTATTCGCACGCGGATTTCTATGATAATGTGAAGGCAGTCATAGTGCCACTTTGCGAACAAAAAAAGATTAATTTTGTTATTGCTGACAAGAGTGATACGGCGCCGGCCATAATGGTTGACCGAGTGAGGATGGAACAGATATTCTATAACCTTTTGTCCAATGCGGTAAAATTCACGCCGGAAGGCGGCAAGGTGGAAATGCTGATCGAGAACAAGCGCATCAAGGATGGCTATGTCAGCTATGATTCCATAGTCCGTGATAGCGGCATAGGTATGACTCGGGAATTTCAGGAGCATATGTTTGAGGCCTTCACTCAGGAAGCCAATAATGTGACACCGGATTATAAGGGGTCGGGTCTGGGCCTTGCCATAGTGAAGCAACTTGTGGATCTTATGGGTGGGAGGATTTCAGTGAAGAGCAGTCTCGGCAAGGGGACAGAGTTTACGGTACATTGCCTATAGACGCTAAGATATTATATGATACCTTAGCAGAATTCATAAAATCATAACAAACCTTGCGACAAGAGGGCCCCGCGGTTTTACCCGCAGGGCCCTCTCGCTATGAGAATGAATTTAAACTATCATTGAAATCAGTTCAGACTGTGGAAGTCCAGCTAATAAACAGTGATAGTGCCGATTTTGATTGTACCAAGGTTAAGGGTTCCAGAGCCTTTCTTCAGGCCCTTAATGGAACTGGAGTTGATTTTCACCAGTTTGCTTTTGCTGCACTTGATTTTCGGGCTGGTGATGCTGACCGTACAGTCATCTTTGCTTGTATTCTTCAGAGAATAACTGGTTGACTTGCCTTTTTTGATAGTGCTCTTATCAAGATCAAATTTCAGATTCATGATGTTAGAGCCTGCGCTTACAGTAACGGCCTTGGTGTAGTTCTTATTTACAGGGCTCTTGCTTTTAGCCGCTGTATCAGAAATTGCGATATACCAGTAGCTCTTGCCACCTGCTACGAATTTGGCAGCAGCCATACTTACGAACTCAGGAGAGCTATCGTCATCAGTGTCCTCGTCTTCTGTATCGTCGGTGACATCAGTATCGTCTACATCAGTATCATCGGTGTCATCTACATCTGTATCTGTATCATCTGTGACATCACCGGTAAGGATTTCATCGTAGAAAGCTTTATAAGCAGCCTCTGCTGTACTTGCTTCTGTAACATAGGACAGAACGCTTTCTTCGTCAGTTTCGTAACCGTCCAGATCATCTGTCCCATCAGGAGTATATTCTTCGCTGTGATAGATGGCCTGTTCCGCGGCTCTCTGCATTGCATACTTTTCCAAAGCCTTATTCCATGTTACTTTGCAGTCATTGGTCGTACCGTATCCGGCGTTGAAGAGGGCCAGCATTTCATAGGCGGTCTTCTGATAGTACTTTCCGGCAAAACCGATTTTGATAGGATCGCCGAAATCGATATCTTCTTCAGTTCATTCCCTTTCCGCGATGGTCGCTTGACAGGTGATATACTTGCTTTCCGCGCAGGTCTATCCGCTGCGGTTATATTCCAGTTATCGTATAGTCACATTATACACTTTAGCATACTAAAATGCAATCTATTTTTTGTGCTTGCCCCAGTCAATATTTTCCTTGCGATAAAAGAGTGTATTCAGGATGACAGACGTCTGAGAAATGCCGAAAAGCTGTATCTGCCCCAGCAGTTCGGCCAGCTCGTCGGAGTCGCTTACGGCCACGTGAAGCATGGCGTTGTAGGGCCCGATAATGTGGAAATGCGATTCTATCAGAGGACTGTTTTCACAAAAGGCACAAAAGGTATCGTACTTTTTCGGGTCGCAGTCTACGGTGACGAAGGCCTGAACGGTTTTGCCCATTTTCAGGTAGTTGATGTCCGCGTGATAGCCGTCGATGACGCCGCTTTCCTCGAGGCGCTTGATCCGCTCTGTCACCGCCGGAGATGACAGGTTGACCTGCCCGCTGATTTCTTTTATAGATGCCCTGCCGTTTTTCTGCAGATAGCTTAAGATTTTCAAGTCTGTATTGTCCATGATGCCTCCCTGCGCGCCGATGTATGCTGCGGTCGCCGCGCCGTCCTGGGCCGCATTTTGCGCGCTCAAAATAAAATAAAGTTTTTGCTTAATATATTTTACTTTATTTTGAAAAAACGGTCAACTACCTTTGCGCCGATATATACAAAAAACCATAAAAAAGTATAATAATAATATAAATATTATCTCTCCGGGAGCTGCTTCAAGAGTTAGTTCTTCCATAGACGTCAACATCCCTACAACTTGTCTGTGGCAGAACGAGAAATTGGAGAAGTTCCCGTTTTCATTTTTTGATCTTCCGCATCCTCACAACTTCTGCATCTTCGCAGTTACGCGTTTTCGCAGTTACGCGTTTTCGCAGCTTCCGATTCCTCACAACTTCTGCGGTTATTTTCCGCGAAATGTGGTATAATCATCTTGGTCGGAGGTGATATAATGGAATACTTTATGAGTCATATTGTAGATATAATAATTATTGGAGTAGTACTGGCGGCAGTTTGCCTGGCCTGGGCCTGGATGACAGCCAAAAACGACGCAAGTCGCAAAGCGGACGGTGAAGAGGTCCACGATTGCAGCCTTGGCTGCAGCAGTTGCTCCAGTTTCAGCAGTTGCAATAAATCTGAGAAAAAGAATTAGAAATGAATTAGGATTGAATTAGTAATGATCAGAATCAGAATCAAATAGGATCATATGGCGGCCCGCAGGCAGAACTGCGGGCTGTTTTTTGTAGTAGGCTATCGTTCCATCAATGGTACCTTTATACATAAGTTCATGCATAATTCTGGCCATCGGAATGTACCCGTAATCCTGGACAGTGGTATATACCACAGGTTGCCCGCACCTTTTCTCAACGATTTGGACCTATAAGTGCGTCTGCGCACTTATAGCCTCTTATCAAGGAATCAAGGTGCGTTTTTGGCATTCTAATTTTCATTTCCGCACTTATCAGCCGTTCTCAGAGCATGGAGGTGCGCATATTGGAATTCCAACAATTATCCGCGCACTTATCCACTTTTTTAAAGGAACAGAAGTGCGTTTAAGTTATGATATGCAGCCATATAATGGAATTAATGGGTAAAACATCCATTGACGCGCACCTCGACCTATTTGATTCAGCCAATAAGTGCGAGTTTGGTTTACAATAATATAAAATACGCACTATCGTTCCGGATATTGGGCCAATACGTGCGCGAAGAACTTTCAACCCAGTATCGGAGGACTTTCAACCCAGTATCGGAGGACTTTCAACCCAGTATCGGAGTACTTTCACCCCAGTATCGGAGGATATTTCCCACATCTTGGGTCCGCGGGCGAGCCTACCCAAAGGGCTCTGGACCGCGATGCCAGGTTTGGAAATATTCATGTTCCAAACACCAGAATATTCTCCAACAACTTTTTCGTTGCTGTACTTTGCATATAAGTCTAGGATCGTGATGGGAAATGGGCATCCAAATTGCGCAAAAAGCACCCTGAAGTGGGCCTGAATTATGGCTGCCAGGGCCGAATTGAAATGCTTACATCGCCTGAAACGCTTGCGCTACAAGGCCTACGGCCGTCCGCTGGCCGCGTGGCCACTCCCTGCCTCAAGTCGGCAGGGACGTTTTTGATCAAGGTTTGCGAAGATGAATAGGTTGATGCATAAACTTGTGCATAAAGGTACCATTGATGGAACAATAGCCAACCTGCATAAACTATTATCCGCACCACCACCCAGCGCCGTGCCGTCCGCGCCGCCACCCAGCGCCGTCACCCAGCGCCGCCACCTAACGCTGGCTGTCCGTGCCGGCTGCACCGCCAGACCCGAAAATCCGTGCGAAGCCACAATCCGGCAGGGTATATTTTGTACTAAACACACAAATAATCCACAAACCCCCTTGACTTATCGCTTTAATATGTTACTATGGTAAAGTATCATCAAAAAAATGGGAGGTAACATGAGAATCGACAGAAACAGAATGAACACGGAAGAGAAAGCCATGCTCGAGCTCCACTCTTTGTACCAGAAGTTCGGATACTCCAGGTATAAGATGGGCAAATTCGAAGAGTACGACCTTTACGTGCGCAACAAAGACTTCATTCCCACTGAGAGCATCATTACGTTCAACGACATGAACGGCAAGCTCATGGCTTTGAAGCCAGACCTGACACTATCAATAGTCAAGAACTACAGACACATTCCCGGTTTTGTTCAGAAAGTCTACTACAGCGAGAACATCTACCGGGCATCTTTGAGCGCCCACGCCCATCGCGAGATCATGCAGACCGGCCTTGAATGTATGGGAGACATCGACCTTTACCAGATATTCGAAGTCACCATGCTGGCAGCGAGGAGCCTAGCCGCCGTGAGCAGCGACTACATATTGGAAGTTTCCCATATGGGCCTCATCGCAGACATACTCCATCCTCTCCCGGAGGATATAAAGGAACAGATATTACGGTGCATCGGCGAGAAGAACATCCATGAGATCCACGAAATCGGCGAAGCCCATCATATAGACGAAAACATCATACGGTCATTGGAAATACTGGTATCCACCTACGGCGACTACCGGAAAGTCCTCAAGAAACTCGAGACCCTGCCCCTTGGACAACAAGGCAGACAGGCCCTCGACCAGCTGTCACAAGTCCTCGGCCTCATGGCCCGGAACAAAATGGCAACCAAAGTCAACCTGGACTTTTCCATAGTCAACGATCTGACATACTACAGCGGATTCCTGTACAAAGGTTTTGTCAACGGAGTCCCAAGCGCCGTTCTTTCCGGCGGTCAATACGACAAGCTCATGGAGAGAATGGGAAAAGAAGGCGGGGCCATCGGCTTTGCTGTATACCTGGATAACCTGGACCGTCTCGATGCCGGCGAAAAGAATTTCGACGTCGATGTGGTCTTTATTTATGATGAAAATGACGACATGGAAACCGTATACCGCACGGTCCGCGATCACACCGCGTCGGGCAATTCCGTCCTGGTGGAACGAGCCGTGCCGAAGAAACTCCGCGCCAGGCGCGTGATAAAGTTAAAGGAAGGCGAGGTGGTCACAGTTGAACAAAATGATTAATGTGGCGCTGCCAAAGGGCAGGCTGGGCAAAAAAGTTTACGACATGTTCGAACTGGCCGGCTATGAATGCCCCGCTATTAAAGAAGATAACCGCAAGCTGATATTTGAGAATGAAGAGAAAGGCATACGCTATTTCTGGGTCAAACCCAGCGACGTGACAATCTATGTGGAGCGAGGCGCCGCCGACATCGGCATCGCCGGCAAAGACATACTGCTGGAGTACGAGCCGGACGTTTTCGAGCTCCTGGACCTGGGCTTAGGCAAGTGCAAAATGGCCGTCGCGGCGCCGGAGAACATCCGCGAAGTCACCGACAGGACATTGCGCGTGGCAACTAAATTCCCCAACATTACCAGGGACTTTTACCATAAAGAAAGCCGTGACATCGACATTATCAACCTTCACGGCAGCATAGAGCTGGCACCGGTAGTCGGTCTGTCAGACGTCATCGTGGATATAGTGGAAACAGGAAAAACACTCAGGGAAAATCATCTGGAAGTCATCGAGGATGTGGTGCAGATCAGCGCTCGCCTCATTGCCAACAAGGCCAGTTTCCGTTTCAAAACGGCGGAAATCGAATCCCTACGGGACGCCCTGGCCGCTCAGATAGCACCAAAGGAGGCCGCCAAATGAGCAGATTCATAAACGAAAAATTCAGAAGCCTCGTAGAATACGTTCCCGGCGAGCAGCCTAAGGATGGCGAGTACCTGAAATTAAATACCAACGAATCCCCATATCCGCCGGGGCCGAAGACACGGGCGGCTCTGAGAGACCAGGATCTGACCAAGAAGCTTCGGCTATATTCGGATCCGGATTCCGGCGAATTATGTCGAAAGCTGGCTGAAACCTACGGAAAAGGTCGAACCGCCGCTGCAGCCGGCCAGCGAACCGCCGGCCGCCCGCAGGCCGGCCTTGGGCCGGAAAACATCTATGTGGGCAACGGCAGCGACGAGATCCTCAACTTCATATTCATGGAATTCTGCGAAGGCGGAGTTTTGTTCCCGGAAATCAGCTACGGATTCTATGAAGTGTTTGCAGACCTTTACGGCGTGGATTTTGTTAAAGTACCACTGCGAGAAGACTTTTCCATAGACCCGGACGATTACGCCGGGTGCGGCAGGACCATAGTCATCGCCAACCCCAACGCGCCCACAGGACGCATTTTGTGCCTGGATGAAATCGAGACCATCCTGAAGACCAACCCGAAAAATCTGGTGGTCATAGACGAAGCCTACATAGACTTCGGCGGCGAGTCGGCAATGGGATTGATCGGCGGGTACGACAATTTGCTCGTAGTCTGCACCTATTCCAAGAGCCGGAGCATGGCAGGCGCCAGACTGGGATTCGCCATGGGAGCCAAGGCCGTTATCGACGACCTGGTGAAAATCAAGTACGCCACCAACCCGTATAATGTAAACGCTTTGACGGCGGCGGCGGGCCTGGCGGCCCTCCATGAACCGGGATATTACAGAGAAAACTGCAGGCAGATCCAGGAGACCAGAAGATGGACGACGGAGGCCCTGACAGACCTGGGATTCCGAGTGGTGCCATCCGCAACAAATTTCATTTTCGTCACTACGGACAGAATCGGCGGAAGCGAGTTATACCAAGGCCTGAAGCAGAGAAAGATTCTTATCAGACATTTTGACATTCCGGCCATTAGACAGTACAATAGAATCACCATAGGAACGCGGCGGCAGATGGAACTTCTGGTGGAGACCATCGACCGGATGCTGGGCGACGCAGACGACGGCGCCGGCCCGGGAATTGCAGCCAGCCCAGACGGAGAGGAGCAGTTATGAGACGAAGCAGAATAGACCGAAAAACTTCAGAGACAGATATCAGGCTGGCTCTGACAATTGAAGGCACCGGCAGATCCGAGATCGACACCGGTTGCGGATTCATGGACCACATGCTGGAACTTTTCGCCCGCCACGGCAGGTTCGACCTGTTCATACAGTGCGACGGCGACACCGGCGTGGACTACCATCACTCCGTGGAAGACATTGGAATTGCTCTGGGGCAGGCTTTTGTTGACGCCCTGGATGACAAAAAGGGAATCGTGAGATATGCCGATATGGTCCTGCCCATGGACGAAGCTTTAATGCTTTGCGCTGTGGACATTTCCGGCCGCGGCTGTCTGGGATTCCATGTGGAAATGCCGACGGAAAAGGTCGGAAATATGGATACGGAGTTGGTAAAGGAATTTTTCCTGGCTTTCACCCGCAACGCCGACGTGACCCTGCATTTCAGGGAGCTGGCCGGCGAGAACACCCACCACATTATCGAGGCCATGTTCAAAGCCTTCGGCCGCGTTATGTCGGGGGCCTGCGCCATCGACGAAAAATTCAGCGAGGAGATACCTTCCACGAAAGGTGTGTTATAATGATAGCGATAATAGATTATGGAGTAGGGAATATTTTCTCCCTTCGCAGCTCCTTCGCCCGCATTGGCGCCGACGTGAAACTCACAGGGGACCCGGCGGAAATAAGGGCAGCCGACAAGCTGATCCTGCCCGGGGTCGGGGCTTTCGGCGATGCTGCGGATAAACTCCGGGAAAGCGGACTTGGCGACGTGGTCGTGGACGAAGCTCGACGGGGCAAGGCTCTCATGGGCATCTGCCTGGGCATGCAGCTGCTATTTGACGAGAGTTACGAGTACGGCCGTCACCGGGGCCTGGGCCTCATAGAGGGCCGGGTGGTGACAATGGATCCGGCAGCAACGCAGCCGGAGACAGGGCAGGCAGCGGAGACGGACACGCCGGCCGCCGAAACGCAGGCAGCGGAGACGGACACGCTAGCCGCCGAAACGCAGGCGGCCTGCACTCACACAGTGCCGGCAGGCCTGAAAGTTCCACACATCGGCTGGAACGCCCTGCATTTCCCTGAAAGCCGACCGAAAAGTAAAATTTTCGACAAAATAGACCAGGGCGACTTTGTCTATTTTGTTCATACATATCATGCAATAGACTGCGATGCTTCGGTCATCGCGACTACAGACTACGGAATCCAGCTGACGGCCGCAGTGGCCCGGGGCAACGTTTACGGCCTGCAGTTCCACCCGGAGAAAAGCGGCGACGTGGGCATGAAGATATTGAAGGCGTTTGTTGAGATGGAGGTATAGTTATGAAGATTTTTCCGGCAATCGATTTGAAGGACGGGCAGGTGGTCCGCCTTTTGAAGGGCGACTATAACAAAATGACTGTTTACGGCCAGAACCCTCTGGCTGTGGCTAAGGAGTTTGAGGCGGCGGGGGCTGAATACCTGCACGTTGTGGATCTGGACGGCGCCATCGACGGCGACCAGCCGAATTTCAGTGCGGTGGCCGACATCATCGAGGGCACGGACCTGAAGGTGGAAATCGGCGGCGGCATCCGCAACGAGGAGATCATCGTGGACTACGCCCAAATCGGCGCGCTGCGGGTGATCATCGGCACTATGGCCATCAAGGATCCGGAGTTTACGGACCGCATGATCAAAAAGCACAGTAACAGTGTGGCTGTCGGCGTTGATATTACCGGCGTTAACGTGGCCATCGACGGCTGGACAAACGTGACGGATATTACTGTAGATGAAATGTTCCAGACCCTCATCGACGAAGGGGTCAGCACGATCATCTGCACAGACATAGCCAAGGACGGCGCCATGGAAGGCACCAACCTGGAGCTTTACAGGAAACTCGTCAAGTACTACGGCGGCTACGCGGACATAATCGCCTCCGGCGGAATTTCGTCTATGGACGATCTGCAGGCCTTGGCGGACCTGGGCGTAGACGGCGCCATAATCGGCAAAGCCCTCTACACGGGTGCCTTGGATCTGGGCGAGATAATAAAGAAGTTCGGAGAATAACGGCGGGGCGGGCCTTACTTCAGCTGGCTTTCGGCCTTCAGTTGCCTTCGGCCCCGGCCCGCCGCATAAAGGAGAAAAATGATAACCAAAAGAATTATTCCCTGCCTGGACGTTAAGGACGGCCGCGTGGTGAAAGGCGTGAATTTCCAAGGCCTTGCCGACGTGTCCTCTCCCGTGGAGCTGGGCAGGTACTATAGCGAACACGGCGCCGACGAGCTGGTGTTCTACGACATCACAGCTTCCTCCGACGGACGGAAGCTATTTACGGATATTTTGCGCCAGGTGGCCTCGACGATTTTCATACCACTGACCGTCGGCGGCGGCATCAACACGGTGGAGGACTTCGACCGCGTCTTGAAATGCGGCGCTGACAAAGTCTCTGTCAATTCCGGCGCTCTCCGCGACCCGGGCCTCATCGGCCGGGCCGCTAAACTTTACGGCAATCAGTGCGTTGTCCTGTCGGTGGACGTGATGCGGGTGGACGGCAGATTTACCGTCTTCGCCAAGGGCGGCCGCGAGAACACCGGCCTGGACGCTATCGACTGGATCCGCAAAGCCGAGGCTGACGGTGCCGGCGAGATCGTTGTCAACAGCATCGACACGGACGGCGTCAAAGGCGGCTTCGATATTGAGATGTTGCGGGCCGTTGAGGATGTAGTGTCCGTCCCGGTCATTGCGTCCGGCGGAGCTGGCTGCATAGAAGATTTTGTTAAACTGTTCCGGGCTATCCCGGACATAGACGCCGGCCTAGCCGCGTCGATTTTCCACTTCGGCGAAGTGTCCATCAGCGACCTGAAAAGGGCCTTGGCCGCCGCGGGAATAAATGTAAGGATTTAGTGGTGAGCAGCCAACAGCGCTCAGCCAACGAATAGGAGATAAGATGATAAACATAGACGAATTAAAATTTGACGACAGGGGCCTGATTCCCGCCATTGTCCAGGACGCCACATCCAAGCGCGTTCTGACCCTGGCCTATATGAATCGGGAGAGCCTGGAAATAACATTGAAGGAAAAGAAGACCTGTTTCTGGTCCCGCTCCCGCCAGGAGCTCTGGCTGAAGGGCGAGACTTCCGGAAATTATCAGCATGTAGTCAGCATCATCGCCGACTGCGACCGCGACGCCCTGACAGTCCTGGTCAACAAAGACGGTCCGGCCTGTCACATGGGCACGGACTCGTGTTTCGAGTATCCGCTGTTGGGGGAAGTGGAAGCGCCTTGCTGCTGCGATGGCGATAGCTGCTGCCAGACAGACTCCGGCACCGGCTCGACCAGCGCCGGCACCGCAGACTTCTCAGTGGACACTTTGTACCAGATGCTCCAGGGCCGCAAAGCCGACATGCCCGAGGGCTCGTACACCTCGTACCTTTTCGACAAAGGCATCGACAAGATCCTGAAGAAAGTCGGCGAGGAATCCACGGAAGTCATCATCGCCGCCAAAGCAGGCGACAAGCGCGAGACCGTTTACGAGATCGCGGACCTCTACTATCACGTGCTGGTCATGATGGTGGAAATGGGCATCAGCACCGACCAGGTCATGGCCGAGCTGGCTTCGCGCCACGTCATCGACCACAAAGTCAAACAGGAGAAAATGACCAAATGAAGATTTTGAACCCGCGTGGGGACGCAAACCTCCACACACATACAAGCTTTTGCGATGGCAAAGATACCCCGTACGAACTGGTTCAGGCGGCTATTTTGCTGGGCTTTCGCACGATCGGTTTTTCCGGACACGAGTACGCGCCCCACGATCTGGACGCCTGCATGGCCAGGGACGACGTGCCGAAATACCGCGCCGCTGTCCTGGCCGCCCGTGAGAAATATGCCGGCCGGATCGACGTCCGCCTGGGCATCGAGAGGGATTATTACGGCGCCACCGACGGCTACGCCTATGATTACGTCATCGGCTCCGTTCATTATGTGAAGGCCGGCGATGTTTTCGTGCCCGTGGACAACACGCCGGAGCTCATGGAGCAGGGCGTGCGCGACTGCTTCGACGGAGATTTCAAGGCTTACGTGGCTGCGTATTATGATTGCGTCGCAGACGTGGTTGACCGGACCGGCGCAGACATCGTCGGGCATTTCGACCTGGTCACAAAGTTCAACGAGGGCAATCGTTATTTCGACGAGCACGCTGCCTGGTACAAAAAGCTGGCTCTCCATGCTCTTGCCCGCATTTCTCAGTCGCGGACACCGTCGGGCGCCCGGCCCATCGTCGAGATCAACACCGGCGCCATGGCAAAGGGTTACCGCACGCGGCCTTATCCGGACGCGTTCATTCGCGACGAAGTCGAGCGCTTAGGCTTGCCGATGCTGCTTTCCAGCGATTGCCACGACAAAACCAAGCTCGATTATGGTTTCGACATGTTCAGAGAATAATAAGATGTAAGGCGGTTGCCAGATGCAACCGCCTATTTATATGCAGCGCACGCAAAAATACCAAAAGGCCCTGTCCGAAGATAGGGCCTTTTGGCTGCGATATTTATTTAATTAAGAAAGAACGTTCAAAAGGAGGATTGCTCCGTCCTTCTGACAATACTAATTATATTCGACTTCACTTTTGATTGCAATAGAAAAATTGTGTATTTTTCGTGAAGAAACTGCTTTTCATTTGAAAAGATATAGCCTTGGTGGTATCATTGAAAAAGCACGTTACTTAGAGTGGATATCTGTGACGTACTAAATATATTTGACATTATTATAAGGGAGATTTATTAACATGACGAAAAATAAGAAAATAATTCTTGGTAGTGCCATAGGCGTAGTTGCGATAGTCGTAATATTTTTGCTGTTGGCCTTCGTATTTGACACATTTGGATTCATTACGGATCAGTACAGAGTTAACTACAGCAAGTACATCAAACTTGGTGATTACAAGGGCCTGACATATGATAAGGTCAGCGTATCTGTAACAGATAAAGAGATCCAGAGCGAGATCAAGACCAGAGTAAAGGCCAAGGCTTCAACCAAATCAGTGAAGACCGGCACAGTAGCAGACGGAGACACTATCAGCGTAGATTACGTTGGTAAGATCAACGGCAAGACCTTCAGCGGCGGAAGCGCTGAGGACAGCAATATCACCATAGGCACAACGTCAATGATAGATGGATTCACCGATGGACTTATCGGAAAATCCGTTGGAAGCAAGGTAACACTTCACCTGAAGTTCCCGAGCGATTATTCCAACACCAAGGTCGCAGGCAAGAAGGTAGTCTTCACCGTGACCATCAACTCCAAGCAGGTAAAGACAACGCCAACATACAATCTGGCTTTTGTTAAAAAATATTCCAAGTACGACACCATCAAGGACTATGAAGCTTCAGTCAAGAAGTCTTTGCTGAAGACCAAGAAAGAGTCCGCTGAGACAACGATCAAGAACACTTTGTGGAACCAGATCGTCGCAGACACCACTGTTAAGAAGTACCCTGAGAAGCAGTACAAGTACGAGCAGGAGCAGGTAACTCAGAAGTACAAGAAGATGGCCAAGAACTACAACCTGTCATGGAAGAAATTCCTGAAGAATTACATGGGAACAACCGAGTCAGGCTTCAAGACTCAGGCCAAGGCTTATGCCAAGACCGTCGTTAAGCAGAAACTCGTTATGTACGATATCGCCAAGAAGGAGAACCTGAAGGTAACGAACAAAGAATACAAGAAGTACCTGTCAAATCTCCTGAGCAATGCCGGCTTCACGGAGTCGTCATTCAAGAAGCAGTACAACGAGACTATCGAGGAGTACGGCGAGGAAAACGATTTCAAGACAAACCTCTTACTGCAAAAGGTAATGGATAAAGTTTTGGAAGAAGGCAAGGCTAAATAGCCTACCAGAAAACTGAAATCAGCTTAGGCTGCGCATAGGATAATTATTCTCTGCGTAGCCTTTTTTATTTGTATTCAAAGCTGTTAGCCGCTGGCCCGTGCTTGCCCGCAGACCCGGGCGGCGCGGCCTGGCCGGAGTCCTTGAAGATCCCGGTCAGCCTGCTGGCCGCCGGGCCGTCCCGCGGGCCTGAGCCTTTTGGGTGGGCTCGCCCGCAGACCCGGGAAGAATTCCGCACACATATTGGTGTTGAGCCACTCGGCCACGGATATATGAAGCAGCAAGTAGAAAGTCCTTCGCGCACGTGTGGAAAGTCCTTCGCGCACGTATTGGCCAAATATAAGGGACGGTAGTGCGAATTTTTGTTTATGGTAAACCAAATACGCACTTATAGGCTGGATTAAACAGGTCGAGGTGCGCATGGCTGGTGTTATCATCCTTAAATGGGAATAAATGGCATATATTCGGAACTGAAAACGCACTTTTTATCTGATTGAGTCCGTATAATGGTGTAAAAGAGAGAATTGGAGAGATCAAAAAAATATAGAGCCAAATGCTCCACTTTCAAGTATAATTGAAATTGAAA
>NZ_SNXO01000014.1 GCF_004362975.1 Aminicella lysinilytica
CTGTTTTGCTCTGATAAAACAGAAATTAATCTTGCAAATTATTTTCTACTGGAATTTTCTTTTGCAAACTGGAAGTTAGTTTTGCAATCGACCCTTATGAAAAACAGTAAGTATCGTCCCCGTGTGATTGATAGCCAGATTGAAGAGTACCTTTCTACGTTTGGCGCAGTTTGCATCGAGGGACCGAAATGGTGCGGCAAGACCTGGTCATCAGCTTATCATAGCAAGAGTGAGATAATGTTCGGGGATCCGTCCGGAAATTTTCAGAACAGAAAACTCGCAGAACTTCAGCCGTCACTTGTTCTGGAGGGAGAAACTCCACGATTGATAGACGAATGGCAGGAAGTCCCTCAACTTTGGGATGCCGTTCGTTATCAGGTCGATCAGCGGACTGCAAAAGGGCAATTTATCCTGACAGGTTCCGCAACGCCGAACCATAAGGGAATCCTTCACAGCGGTGCCGGGCGTATAGCTAAGTTACGTATGCGTCCAATGTCATTGTATGAGTCCGGAGATTCTTCAGGAAAAGTGTCATTAAAGGCTCTTTGCGAAGGTGAACTGACGCCGGTAATGACTGGCGAAATCGATATCAAAGAATTGATTGATCTTATTATACGAGGTGGCTGGCCGGCTAATTTGGGGCTTCCTGTGAAGCAGGCTGCACTGTTGCCTAAAGAATATTTGGATGCCGTTTTAGATGATGACGTGTATCGAATGGATGGAGTGAAAAGAGATACATCTAAAATGCGTTTGTTGCTGCGTTCGCTGGCGAGAAATGAGAGCACGACCGTAACGAATAAAACACTGCGTAGTGATATCAAGGCTGTAGATGACGAAGACGTTGACCGGGATACAGTAGCTGCGTATCTTAATATATTCAAACGACTATTTATCACAGATAATCAGCCGCCTTTCGCCGGAAAAATTCGCTCATCCGCGCTTATCAAACAGGCGGAAAAGCGGCATTTCGCAGATCCGTCGCTTGCCTGCGCGTTGCTTAAGGCTACGCCGGAAGGACTGCTGGATGACCTTGAGACGCTTGGTTTTTTGTTCGAGTCGCTATGTGAGCGTGATTTAAAAATATATGCAGAATCCTTTGGCGCCACTCTCTATCATTATCAGGATTACGCTGGCCGCGAGGCCGATGCTGTTATAGAATTACCCAACGGAAAATGGTGCGCTTTCGAAATCAAGTTGGGAGCAAATCAGATTGATGCCGCGGCTGAGAATCTTATCAGCATCCGAGATGAAATCGCAGGAGATAATAAAGGTGGTAAGCCTGCAGTGCTCTGTGTTTTATGCGGTATGTCCAATGCGGCTTATTGCCGTGAGGATGGCGTTTTGGTGGTTCCGATCACAGCGTTGAAGGCTTGATGAGCGAATGAAGCGGAGGTAGGAAATGTTTACAGAACGTATGGCATTAGCTGATGATTGCGCAACTTGGATCGAGTTCAATCGGGAATTCATGGCTGGTGAAATCAAGGATGAGGATCTTTGGAACAGTACAGATCAAGTCAGCGATGAGCAATTTGCCGAGACTTTCAGTAAAGCATTGAAAGCGGAGGACATGATCAGTATATTGATATTTGAAGAGGATGGGAAGCCTGTAGGTTTTGCCAATCTCATGACCGTTTTCAGCGTTTGGACACACGGGCTGGCGCTGATAATCGACGACCTTTATCTCCGGGAGGAGTGCCGCGGCAAGGGTTGCGGCAGGCAGGCCATGGTTATGATCGAAGAATTTGCTAAAGAACGCGGGTGCAAAAGGTTGCAGTTCCAGTCTGAATTCACCAACCCCGACGCGATGAAGTTTTACATGGCTGTCGGCTATACACCGACGGATATGAAATTTTATGTGAAATACTTGGATATGCACCGTGATATTGAAATCTCTGAAAAGGAGATTTCACAGGGCAAAACTAAAGATGCAGTTGAATCTCTAGATGAATTGAGAAAACATTATGAGTTATAGCATATAGGGATTGGTGACTTACTTAGTTTGCAGGTGTTCAACCAATGCAGTCAGCAAAATATTGTTGGCTGCATTTTTTTGTCCATCGCTGAGTCTCAATCCTTTCATATCAGTATCCGATCCGGAAATAGTCCAGATACTCCTTGAATTTGTCCTGGGCCGCAAGGCAGGTATCTGTGAGGAATCCTTTTTCAGTACCCCACTGATTGAGCCCGTTATAATAATACATTTTCATGTCGTCATCGATTATGAAAGGCACGATGCAGTTGCGCAGGCATTCCTTGAACATAATGAGCCGACCGACGCGGCCATTGCCGTCCTGGAATGGGTGGATGCCCTCGAAGCGGACATGAAAATCAATGATATCTTCCAGTGACCGTTCTTTTACTGCGTTGTAGTCAGTAAGCAGGTCCCTCATTTCGTTTGAAACTTTTTCAGGCAGGGTCGTTTCTTTACCGCCTACCTCGTTTGGCATACGCTTGTAGTCGCCCACGGCAAACCAGTTAAGCCTTGAATCGGTGGTGCCGTTCTTCAGGGTCCTGTGCAGATCCTTTATAAATTTTTCTGTCAACGCATATCTTGCATGGGTGATGATCATATCTATGCTCTTGAAGTGGTTCGCAGTCTCGACTATATCGTTGACATTTATTGATCCGTCAGACGCGCCGATCGTGTTTGTCTCAAAGATATAGCGTGTCTGATCGTGAGTCAGGCGGCTTCCTTCGATATGATTGGAATTGTAGGTCAGCTCGATTTGAAGTTTGTGATAAATGCCGCCTGAGATATTTGCTGCCTGCTCTGCCTGCAGGATCTCCAGCAGGGTTTCGGGCGTGTCAGAACGCTTATTGCTGCGCTCAGGCCGTTCTGCGTCATCAGGGATATTCCATGTTTTGCCCGTGAGGAATGCGCCGGGTATCCTGCTTTGCGCGCAGTAATTACGCACAGTACGGTCTGACAATTTCCACTTTTTCGCCGTATCCATAACAGACAGATAGTTCATAATGTGGCCCTCCTTGATTTTATACTATTATAGCATATTATCGGCAAGGAATCAAAACAATCATCGAATAAATGCTGAGTATTTGCCGATAGTGGCAATGAAACACTAAAAAATATCAGAATGGCTTCCGGTTCTGATAAGCCTCAAGATCAAGGTAGTTTTGTTTATGCTATAGACCAATAGCCAATCAGGCCTGATATGACATTCTCGCATGCCCTTATAATTTTTGGAAGTATTAAGTGCGTGATCCTTATTACTTTTTGGGAGGTCATCACCGTTAGCAAGGATTCTGATAACCGCCTTCAGTTCGTTTAAATCGCAACCTCTTGATTTGACTTGCTTGAAATCTTTTTTGAACTGCGATGTTCGTTCAATTATGTATTTCATGATTCGAGCTCGTCAAATAAGTCATCTACATTATCGAATTTCTTCACATCAGAGTCCTGATCCATATGCAGGGCTTCTCTTATAGCGGCCATAGTCAGGGCATTCGGCTCCTCTTTGATTTCAAAGGGAAAGCCGTTCTGCTTGATTGCCTGAACCATAAACATATTCATAGCAGTGCCAAGATCGCAACCTAAATCGGAAAAAAGCGCTGAAGCCTGGGCTTTTATATCGGGATCGACTCTGAGAGTCATATTGATTTTCTTATTCATAACATTGACCTCCTTTTCTGCAATTATACCACAAATAATTCATATTACAATGAAATACAATAATATTATGGCAATTTATGCAAAACAGAGGTGCATGAGCGGCAGTCTGTAGCATACTGCTACAGACTCATGGCTGCGTTATATCCTTCAGCTACTGCCTCCTCTACTGTCCTTGCTCTTACACAGTCGCCGATCTCTATGCATTCCGGTATGTCGGTGCCGGTGATGAAGGAATCCGCAAGATCCGTCTTGGACCTCATGCCTGCGGCGAATACCACCGTGTCACAGGTAACAGTCTGCTCTTCACCATTTTTGTCATCATAAGTTACGGAATGTTTGTCGATGCTCTTACACTTTGCTCCGAGTATCTCGCTGAAGTTGTCGTTCTCCTGGAGCAGGATGCGTATTTCATCGCCGCATGTCTTGGATGCGTCTGGACACAGAGAATTCTGCATCTCTAAAATAGAAACATTCTTACCTTTGTCGCACAGATAGAGCGCCGTCTCGCATCCGACCTGCCCGCCGCCGATGACGATTATGGTTTCGCCCAGAGAGTCAGCGTGCTCGTAGGCCCATGTAGCGACTACGCCATTGTCAGCATTGAATCCGGGTAGCGGTAGCATCAGCGGTTCTGCTCCTACTGCTACTATCAGAGCATCGAATTTCCCGTTGATGATCTCCGGAGTTGCTATGGTGTTCAGCTTCACGTCGATCTTCTGCTTATTGCACTGATAGATCAGAAAATCTTTGTACCCGCATAGGGCATACTTGAATGGCACCTGCGCAGAAAATTTCAGCGCGCCGCCCAGACTGTCCGACTTCTCGAAAAGTGTGACTTTGTGGCCTCGTGCCTTTGCCGTCAGTGCCGCTTCCATTCCGCCCGGGCCGCCGCCTACGACAGCTACTCTTTTCACCTTTGTTGCATGATCCGGGAACATCCTTTCCACGCAGGCCTCATATCCGACCTGAGGATTGACGGAGCAGCGGAACAAATGTCCATAAACGTCTGAATCATGGCAACGCATGCATTTGATGCAGGGAACCACATCATCGGCACGGCCGTCGACGGCTTTCTTGAATGTGTCAGGATCGGCGATAAGCTGTCTGGTGAGGGCAACAAAATCACACTTGCCCTGGGCTACGGCATCCTCGGCCGCCTGGAGCGATTCGAACCCGCCAACTGCAGTCACAGGAATTTTGATTCTGCCGGACTTTTTCCACGCTTCAGCAAAATGCAGATTAGGATGGTTTCCCATGTGCTGACACGGGTGGGTGTAGGTCATATATTTTTCCGTGAGCATTCCGCAGGACGCCTGTATTATATCGCAGTAATCCTGTAGCATGCAGGCTATGTCAAGTCCCATGGCGTCGTCTATGCCACCTTTGGCGAACTCGTTTGCGGACATGCGGACCTCCATAGTCATGCGCCCGCCCGTTGCCTCGCGACATGCATCAAGTATCTCGATAGGATAACGGCAGCGGTTTTCCAGAGATCCGCCATACTCGTCGGTACGATGATTAGTAAGAGGTGAGAAGAACTGGGCTACAGGAATGCTGTGACCGAAGTGAAATAGCAGAGAATCGAAGCCGCAGGCCTGAAGGTCGTGACACATTTCAGCAGTAAGATTCTTGAATTTCGTCATTTCTTCCTTGGTGATTTCCTGACCGAAATGGGGAGATTCCATAATGCGGTTGCCGTTGGAGCAGGTTAGCGGGCCTCTCCAGCTCAAAGGGAAAACGCCCAGGACTTCCATGCCGGCCCTAGCCCCGTGGGCATGGATCCTCTCGGCAAGCATAGTCATTTTGTTCTTATGGTTAAATGCGAAGGTGTCCCAGTTGCAGTGCTGGTGGTCGTCGAAAAGGTCTGCAGCCTTAGCCCCGCCGCAGTATACGAGAGCGGCGCCGGTCTTGGCGCGCGATTCGAAGTAAGAGATAGCATCTTCGTTAGGATACTGTTGTCCGCAGTCAGACGAATGTGGCGTTATGGGTGCCACGATCAGACGGTTTTTATAAAAAACCCCGTTTACCCTGATTGGAGACAGCACATGAGAAAATTGTCTGTTCATATAAAGCCTCATTTCTTAAATACATATGTTTCATTTGTTAATGCAATCATCGTACCACCATTCCAATACCAGTACAATGGGGCTGTCAATGCCAATTTGTTTATGGATAGCATAAGCGAAACTCCCTTGAAAAAGTTGCGCATATAATCAAAAACTCCCTTGAAAAAGTTGCGATAAGGGTGCAGGATGTGTGTACTGAGATGAAAAGCGAGGGGAATTTTACCCTTGCTTTTCATTTAAAGATTTACACTTTGATTGAAAAGCTGTATAATATTGAAAAAGGAGGGTAAAATTACCCTTAGATTCTATTATAAGGAGGAAAGAGAATGTTGATTGCAAGGGATAGATATTTAGACGCGTTAAAAATACGGATGCATAATAATATGATCAAAGTTATAACGGGCATCCGCAGATGCGGAAAGTCATACTTGGTGTTTAAGATATTTAAGGGCTATCTATTAGAAATCGGAACCCCGGAAAATCATATAATCTCGATAGAACTTGATCAAAGGAAAAATAGAGAGCTCAGGAATCCGGACGCGATTTTAGAATACATTGATTCACGGATGAACGATGATGAACAATACTATATTTTGTTAGATGAAGTACAGATGCTGAAAGAATTTGAAGAGGTGCTGAATTCACTTTTGCATATTCAAAATGCAGATGTCTATGTAACAGGCAGTAATTCTAAATTCTTAACCAAGGATGTTATTACAGAATTTAGAGGTCGAGGGGATGAGGTACATATTTATCCGCTATCATTTAAAGAATTTATGGAGGTATATGAGGGAGACCAATATAAGGGATGGGCAGAATATGTGACTTATGGAGGGCTTCCTCTGGCTGCAACAATGAAAACAGATGAGCAAAAGAGTCAATACCTGAGTACGCTGTTTGATGAAACATATATCAAAGATATAGTTGAGAGAAATCACATTGAAAAAATACAGGAATTGAATGACTTGATAAACATAATTGCGTCAAACATAGGGGCACTATCAAATCCATCTAAAATCAAAGCGACTTTTAAAAGTGTGATCCAGTCAGACATTAGTCTTAATACGATACGACAGTATATAGAGTATTTAAAAGATGCTTTTCTTGTTAATGAAGCCCAAAGGTATGACGTTAAAGGCAGGAAATATATAGGAACGCCGGTCAAGTATTACTTTGAAGATGTAGGGCTTCGCAATGCAAGGCTGGGTTTCAGACAAGTTGAGGAGACGCATCTCATGGAGAATATTATCTATAATGAGTTTAAAGTGCGAGGATTTCAGGTAGATATTGGGGTTGTAAATAAAAGAGAGAGGATGTCAAGCGGAGTTACTACCAAGAAGCAACTTGAGATAGATTTTATTGCGACACAGGGAAGTAAGAAGTATTATGTTCAGTCCGCCTATAGTATTCCGGATATAGAGAAAATGAGACAGGAAAAGGCATCGCTGGTAAATGTGAAAGATTCTTTTAAAAAGATTATTATAGTGAAAGATATTATAAATGTCAGACATGATGAGGACGGAATAACAATTATGAGTATATATGATTTTCTATTACTGAATAACAGTTTGGATATGTAACAATGTTAACAATTTTACTTCAGGTCATACAGACCGTCATCGAGACAATTGAAAAGAAGTACCGGAAAATGATGCAGTATGTGTCATACTCCGTTTTAAAGGACCACCAGCTGGCAGAGGACGCCGTTCAGGAGTCCCTGCTTATCATTGACAAAAACCAGCACAAGCTGGAGGATCTCGATTCCGCCCGGGCGAAAAACTATATTTACACCGTCACCAAGAACGAGGCTCTGCACATGGCAGAAAAAAACTTTAAAAATAATGTCACATTTTCCGATCCAGAGACCTTTAATAATATAGAAGGGGATGTAGATGTGAATAGTTTCTGCGATGAGTACGGATTCAGCGCCGGCGTATCCATAGCGTTAAATCAGCTCAGCGAGGCCGACAAGGATATGATCTGTTACCGTTACGGCGGCGGCTACAGCTTCCGGGAAATCGCCAGGATGATGGACACTGATGAAGCCATACTCCGCAAACGCATGGAGCGCGCCAGGAAGAAACTTCGCAAGATCATCAAGGAAGATAATGAAAGGGTCTAGGCATGAGCTATAACAAAAGGCAGACGGACAAGTTAATAAGAAGGTACGGCAAGGCGCTCTTCGCGGCAAGGGTCAATTTCGTCGACTCCTTCGCGCCGGAGAAAAGCCGCGCCCTGGCCTTTCACAATCGTCGCCTGCGTTTGCGGCGTGTCGCGGTAGTGGCCCTTATTCTGATCCTGGCGTTCACCATGGCCCTGGGAGTAGCCAGCGCCCTGAAGCTGCAGGTGTTCAATTTTAATTTTGCGCAAAAGGCAGGCTATGCGGAGCTGGAAAACCGCGGCGCGGAAAACGGCAAATACTTCTACGAGCCGACCTACGTACCGAAGGGGTACAAGCTGACAGAGAAAATGAAGAACATTTTTGTTGGAGATACGGCGGCGACATGGACCTATCAGGCTGGAGATAAAGCATATATCAATATTGATGAAGATAAAAGCAGGTATACTAAATTCGGTATCAACACCGAGAATTGTGTGATAGAGAAACGTGTGATCAACGGAATAGAAGTCAGTTTGTATATGCGCACCGATACATACACGATTTCCGCGTATATGCAGATAAACGGTACATTCGTTGAAATACACAGTAGAATAAGCAAGAACGAAATGATAGCAATAATCAAAGGCCTGCAGAAAGAATAATGTACTGAAATAAAAACATAATTATTTTCGCCCCAAATGTCACAAAACGCTTCCAGCTTGCCTTTAATAGTATAGAAGGTAGAACAAAAAGCATTTTGTGGGAGTGATGAAAATGACATAGCGACATTTACGATTTGTAAAGCTGTAAAATACTAGGCAGTATTGACGGCTGATTTTATTACTATTTCTTATTAAGAAAGGAAAACGACATGAATAGCAAGATTAATAAAAAAATTTTAACGATTGCAGTAGCAGTGGCGATGATCATTGCAACAATGCCAGTGACTATATTCGCGAGTGACTCGGTTATATCTGCGGAAAAGATTGAAACGCTTGCTGGAGAAAATTTAAATTCGAGCTCATTACGATCTGTGGAGTCGGATTTGAATAGCCTACAGCAGGTTGGCATAGCTGAGGATATGGTCAGCGAAATTAATGTTACCTCAAAAAGCAATGAGTTTACTATTGATTTTGGCACAACACAGGATGTGATAACCATGGAACAAAATACAAGTGATTCCATTTCATATACTGTACGTGAAGGCAGTAAAGTTGATCATTGTGAATATCTGTCAGACGGATCATTTGTTCTTGATGGCTATAAAGTTCAGGTTGAGACAGTGTCAGAGAATATAGCAGGCAATCCAATAGTCTTGAGTAGAGCTGGATACAGGAGTTCTAAGTCACTATCTCCTATGAGTGGACATAGTGCGAGTGATTATAAGACCCTCCTAGCATCTGGTTCGCAGAATATTGCTTTGGGTAAAGCCTTAGACAAACTGACAGCAGGGGCATTATGGGGTGTTTTAACAACAATGGCTATGCCATACAGCCTTTTGGGGCATGTTGCTCGTGCAGCTAGCACAGCAAAGAACATATATGATGTCATAAAGGCTGCGCATCCTTCATCAACGGCTATTTCTTGCTATTATAAAACATTTATAGCAGGCTCCATGGACTATCAGTATCGCACTAAGGTTTATTCGTTGAAAAATAATAAAGGCGCATACGCACCACAGAATACTTACGAACATTTCGTTGTAATTTAGACCCGGGGAAAAGTTCTGTAATGGCGCAAACGGCTAATTGGTTTTTGGGTTTGCCGTTTGCGCTGATAGATAATTGCTCGTAAACAAAGATAATTAGAAAGGGGAAATATCATGGAGAACTATGAGAAATATGACAAGCATCTGAGGTACGCAATGTTTGTAGCGTATATAGCAAACATACTGGTTCCGATAGTTGCTTTGTTCGTAGGGATAGCATCTGGTTCAGAGGCGAAAATGGATTCAATACTGGGAGTCAATATCGCTACATCGATCGTGTTTACGGTTATAATGCTGCTGTTGATAGCGTTGAATCTGATAAATGTTATCAAGCGTAAGGATACGCCACATAGGAAGAGGCAGATCGCTACATATATCGTAATATTAGTATCATTTATCATTGGAGCACTTTCTTTGATATTATCCAAGAATCTGACATCAGATGCAGCTCTGATTGCTACAGGTGTATCCTATGTGGCATACGGCGTTGCGAACGGTGCTTTCTGGAAATACATAATAGATAATGTTCGCTTTAAGTATTAGTATAACCGGTGGTTGTATAAATGTTAGTGTGATGATTACTATGCAATATATAACTATCACTTTAAGCAATATAAGAAAGAATGATAATTAAGGTTTTTATGGAGGATTAAAATGAAAAAAATATTTAAAGTGTTAATTACAATGGTGTCAATCGTGTTGCTAAGTTGTAACTGTTTTGCTGCAGATTTGACTACCCCTGTAGACGAGGTTGTTATAGAGCCTGTAGTAACTGTAGATTCTTACAATGTTTCGTTATCACTTTCAAATAGTAATGCAATATGCACTGTCAAAGTAGAGCCTTCTGTGGCTCAAATAAGCAAAATAGTGGTTGCGGAACAATTAGTGAACAAAGGCGGAGATGTCAAAGATTCTTACAATAAGACGATTACTGCTATCAGCACTAGGGTAAGCTTTTGCCATGTATTTAAACTCAGTGCACACAGTACATACCATATCAAATATTCGATTAAAACGTATAAGTCAGGGAAACTTAAGGATTCAATCAGCGGTACAAGTAGTAGCGTGAAGTATTAGAGCAATGTTGATTTATGTTTTACAAGGGAGGAAATGATATGAAAAAAATTTTAGTGTTTACAATATCAGTCTGTTTATGCTTCGGAATGTCTACAATGGTTTACGCAGATGATAGTTTGGTATCGTACATAGGAGATACTGACAAATATATAGCACCGTTATTTACTTCAGAGGCTAACGAGGTCACAGTATCCGAGCGCGATATGATTGTGTACTTACAGGGTAAGACAGATCGAGAATTGAAAGATATAGGATATACAAATTCTGAAGTTAATGAGCTGAGAGAGATTAATGATGTTGAAGTACTAAATGAAGCAAAAAAGTGTACAGATGAAGAGCTTGGAAGTAGAGGGCTAACTGAAAGGCAGATATATGTCATACGAAATGAAAGTGATGCACAATTAGCAGCTAAGGAAGTGTACGGGAAAGTAACATATACGATAAATAAAGTTACATATAGTTACTCATCTGGCAATACTGTACTTAAAATCAAGGCAGCATGGAAATGGTCCTCTAGGCCAGTGTGTACTTTTATTGATTCTTTAGCCACAACAACAAGCGTATCTGATTTTTTAGTAACTGCATCAAGTGGAACTGTTAATTATAGAATGTCGCCGTCAGGTAGCGCAAAAAAGACTAAATCTCTTAGTGTGCATACCAAAAATTCTGGAATAGGTGCATATGCTGATTTTTCTACCGAGACTACTTTCACAGATACAACGCATCCTCGTCCAACGACAATATTTGCTTATGACGGTTCAATCAATGTTTCTTACAAGGCAACAAAAAAGATAAAATCGGTCGGTATTAGTACATTATATGGTCATTGTACTATTGCAATGACACCTAGTGTTAGCTTTGACGGTACTGGCGGGATTTCCTTTTCTACATCCATGTCATATGGACCAGAAGCTTATCAACGACTTACTTTATAAATTTAGCCAATATAGGCATAATATACCTATAATAAGCGGAATTTTATTTATTTGGAGGTGAGACAATGAATCATACATTTACTTGGGCACTGCCAGCCCTGACTGTTGTACTTGGGATCGGAGTATATTCATGCACTAACGGAAACGTGGCATTGAGTATTATCGCAGCACTGGTACCGATAGCCTTTGGTATCGGGTTGATATGTGACAGACTAAAAGACAAGTAACCATTGATGCGCGATTATACATGGGAGGGCTGAGGTGCTTTAAAATTTATGCTTCAGCGATTATTTGTAATAAAACGATCGACCATGATGTCCTGAAGTTGCTTTATTCCCCATGAATCAAAGGAAAGTACGATGATAAAATATTTTGCCCAAAATGTGGATCAACAGAGATCGAGTTGATTTCAACGCACCATGAAAAAACTGCAAGTATGTGGAAAGTGATAGCATTTGGCCTTACTGCTTTCATGGATAAGAATATACAAGAAAGCTGCGAAGAATATAAATGCGAAAATTGCGGGGCTGAGTTTCAAATCAAATAGCAGAATCAAACACGGAGGAGATTAATTATGAGAAAGAACAGAGAAAAAGAGATAATACAAGTTTCAGCAAAGGATTTTCGTACAGAACAGATATTACGCATTGCGCTTTTACTGGAATTTATTGTCGCGATTTTCGTGATAATCGATGTTATTGCAGACATGAAATGGAGCGTTTCCGATAATAAGGGACTATGCATGATCATCATCGTCCTGGCAGTCGTAGGCATATTTTGTGTCATAGGCCTGCTGTATATCAGGCACATTATTAAAATAGTACAGCCTTGGCAAAAGATAAAAAGAGAAATCACAGGGGTGGCTCTTGGCTCTGCGTTAAATCTCGTTTCATTTATCCTCGTGATATTCATGCCACACAGCGCCGAAGGCACCCAGCAGACAACCATAGATATAATCATGATTATTTGCCTTGCACTCGCTGCTACGCTGTATCAATATGGCGTCGACAGTATCAGATCCAAGTTTGACTTTGAAATTGATAATCAGCAGGTATGGAAATGAAGAAGAATAATTTAAGGCGTGAGGTCCCGTCAGTGATAAAAACCGTGATACTCTTATCGCTGGTGCCGATCCTTGCCATCGTAATGTACAGCAATTATCATATGGGTCTGTCCCAGACACAGATCGAAGCTCCGTCGTCGCTTTCCGCTCAGGAAACTGTGAGGCTGTACTTTTACTATTGCAATGTCAACGATGAGGCCGGCAGGCATAGTCTCTGGAACGGATTGGTCAGCTCTCTTGGAGAACCCGAGGCAAACCCCGATAAGTCGCGAAAAGGCGATACGATTCTTTTCAAAGTCAGGCAGGTGCAGGACAAGCGCATGAACCCCGGCGAGGTTATGTTCTACGTGGATTTCAGGAACAAAGAAATCGGCAGGGCATCCATGTATATGAAACTACATAAGGAAAAGGGCCGGTGGAAGATCTACACCGCCGGAAGCAACCGCGGAATCATCGCATCCTACGATCGCAAGGTCACATAAACTATTGCAGATTTGCGGCAGAGGCCGCATCCACATGGTCAACTATTTCCCTGGCGGCATTACGATCGAATTGCTGCCTGGTAGTTACAATATAAGCCTCAACGTTATAGTCCGCGAAATAAAAGACCTTAGTAAACACTACATAAGTGACGCCGTTTTCTCTATCCTTGCTTTCACTGTAATATATCCCCTTGGTGCCCCTGACCGTCTCGTCGCTCGGCGTCATCTGGTTATCAGCGTATTTTATGTCATTGGCCGTAGTACTCTCATAGGACACGCGGACAGTATAACTGGCCACATCAGTATCCCCATCATAAAGAGAGAAATTACATTCATCGTATTGGTACGAACTGTCGTCTTCATTGTCGTCTGTGACGGCGTCTTCTGTCCATGCCTTGTTTAGCTGGAAACTCAGTCCGTCAAATTCATAGGTTTTCAGATCGGCAGAATGGTCGTAGTCCCCCAGGCCTGTCGGCGCCAGGGGGCTTAATGGCGAAATGAACCATATCACCAGAAGAAGTATTATAATTACAGGCACAAAAGCCAGCTTGTTTATGTGCTTTGCCGGCTTTTTCACTCCGGCGGCCGCAGGCTGTATCGCCGGATCTGTCGGTTGGGTTGCAGTATCCGTCTCTTGCTCTTGCGGATCTTTTTGAAAGTGCATGTAGACTCCGTGGCTTTCACTGCCGTCATCAGCGCCATCGTCCGAGTCTTCATCGAAATCATCAAAATCGCTTTCAGTACTGCTCTTCCCATAAGTATCCATAAATTGGGCCAGATCGTCAGCACGTTCGCCCGTGTCCAGCTTCCCATCATTGTCAATATCAAATCCAAATCCGAAAAATCCAGGATCATTCTTATCAAACATATTCGCATACCTCCAAGAGACATTCTACTACTAACCTATGGATAAGACAACAGGTATGGCTGGTTGATTATTGGGGGTAATCGTGTTATGCTATATCCGTTATATGTTTAACAATAATTATATATAAAGGAACGTGTTGATTTGGAGCAAAGTAATAAATTCGTACAAACTTCAGACGGTAGATTGCAGTTCATCGGAGAAAAACTGCTGGACTTTGTGGACGTGAAAAGCAGAGATCCTTTTGCCTTCCCTGCAAGCAAACTTAAAGAAAACGACATGGTCTTTTTGTTTTTCAGGGATGTGACTACACTGACTAAGAAAGTGACCGGCCTTTTGAAGAAGCTTCGCATTGAGGAGCTGCCTGAAGAGGGCTGGCTTTTCGCGTGCGCAGTTTGCCAAAGCGCTATATCGCCTATATATTTTTCCGGACAGGAATTGCCAAAACAGATATGCGAGACAGTTTATTGCAATCAGCATATAAAGGCGGAGATCAGGAAGAACGCTTTGCGGATGGTCGTCAATCAACAGGCCGTTGAGCTATCGCTTGATGTGTGCCCTGACCAGTGCATGATCTGTAATCAGCGAGGCATCAAGTATTTCTACAGCAGCGGCCAAGGCGAAAGCAGGGAATCTATAGAGGAACTGCTGTCGGGCAAAGAGTACAGGGGCTTTTATAAAAAAAGCATACTCAATAATGTGGGTATGCATGTGGATAAAATATTCTGTGAGGATTTCCTATCACTATTAAAGGAAAACGCAGCTGGTCCGGCTGTAATAAAACTGCGGAATGAATATCTTTCCGTGACCAAGGCGGAGACACAGCAAGGGCCAGACAGAGTGATAACATATCAGATCCTATCTAAAGCGGCCCTTTTGTCCCAAATAGAAAAGGACAGTAATGAGTATCTTAGAATAGACTCGGCAGAGCATAGGAACTCTGACATCAGCCCATATTCCTTGGACATCGATTTCAGCGGCAATGATGAAAAGGTCCAGCGGGTGAAGTATCTGGTGCAGAAATCCTGCAGGACCAATGCAGCCATTTTTCTTGGCGGCGAGAGCGGCACCGGCAAGACTTTTTTGGCTAGAGGCATACACAATAATAGTTTGCGTAGGGATAAACCATTTGTTCATGTCAACTGTGCGGCCATTTCCTACAACCTTATTGAGAGTGAGCTTTTCGGATACGAGGCCGGATCATTTACGGGAGCCAACAAAGGCGGTAAGAAGGGATACTTCGAAGCAGCCGACGGAGGCACATTGTTCCTGGATGAGATCGGAGAGATACCCTATTCACTTCAGGGCAAGCTTCTGGAGGCCTTGCAGAGTAAATGCTACTATCGAGTAGGAGGAACAGAAAAAGTAAGTGTGGATGTGAGACTTATTACCGCTACCAATAAAGACTTGAAAAAGGAAATAGATGAGCATTGCTTCAGGGAAGACCTGTTTTACAGGATCAATGTTTTCCCTATAGAGTTGCCTCCTCTGCGGGAGAGAATGGACTCGCTACACTATATTATTTCGGATTTGCTGCCTGACATTTGCAGCGACTTCGGTATAGAACCGTTACTGGTCAGTGAACAGGCTTTGAACAAAATGAAAGAGTATGATTGGCCGGGGAACATCAGGGAACTGGACAATACTTTGAAGAAGGCGGCATTGTTATGTGATGGTAAGATTATCAGGCCGGATGATGTGATATTGCCAAAGGCAGGAAATCCTGATGCCGCGGGCGGCTCTCTTAAGGAGCGGTGCAGTCTCTTCGAGAAGAATATAATTGCCGAAACCTTAAAGCGCACCGGAGGCGACAGGAGGAAAACAGCTGAGATCTTGAAGGTGAGCAAAACCAGTCTCTTCGAGAAAATAAAGAAATACGATTTGGATAAATGGGAGGTTGATGAAAACGATGCTTCTGGAAATGATAAATAACAGAATAGAACATTTCCCTGGTGATATAGGTATAGGCTACGTAGATTTGAAGTCTGGAAAAAAATGCTATGCAGGAAACTGCGACGTTTATCCTGCTGCGGGACTAGCCAAGCTTTTACTGCTTATAGAGATATTTAATCAATTGAATGAGGGGAAAATCACTGAAGACGAGAAAATCAAGCTGGCTGATGAAAGGTATTACAGGGATGAACATGCGGAAAATGAGGTGAATCCAATAATATCTTATGGTATAGCAAGATATCTGGATCCGAGTCTCAAGCTTACAGTCAGAGATGTATGTACTATGATGATGGTGATCAGCGACAACACTGCCTTTAATATTTTGCTGGACAAGGCAGGAATAGACAGGGTCAATGGTACTCTTTATGACATTGGAATGAACAAGAGCAGGATAAACAGGTTCATGCTGTTCGGAAAGGCGGACAGAGAGAAGGAAGATGATATAGTGGACAACTATGTCTCTGTAAGCGAACTGACTGCTTTATATGAGAAAATGTATAACGGCCAGGTGATTTCCGAAGACTTCAGCAGGCGCATGCTGGATCTGCTGAAGGAGCACCAGAGGACTAATATAATTCCCTACCCTATTCCCGATGATATTTCCGTGGCTCATCAGACAGGCCTTGATGAAGGGGTCGTGCTGGATGCCGGTATAATATACAGTGAGGAGCCATTCATATTGGCAATGGGAGTTAAAAACGCCGATGTTAGAGATGCAGAGGCGGTGATGCGTGACATTACTACTATGTGTTATGAAAACCATAGGAAACAGTAAAAAAGGTTTAAAAAAAGACCCAGATGTTCGGAAACACGAACGGAAAACTATTTGAACAGCCGGTCCATAATTTCGGATCGGCTGTTTTTTGCCGCCTGAGGGGGAGTATAAGTTCTGGCATAAATAATGCAATGTAATAAGGCATTATGGGTGTTCTATTTAATGAATAGAATGTTGAACGATTATTCTCTACAATAATTTAAGGAGGTTTTTATGAGTGAAAACAATGACAACGGCCAATTTAAACGAGTAATAGGCCTGTTTGGTGGTATCAGCCTGGTTGCTGGGATGACCATTGGTTCAGGAGTTTATTATCTTGGCAGTTATGTACTGGAACGTACAGGTTTCAGCTTTGGCTGGGCTCTGGTATGTTGGATCGTTGGAGGAGTAGTTTCCATACTTGGTGGGCTGTGCTTTGCGGAGCTTGGAGCAGAAAGACCTGTGGCAGGTGGCATGACGGTCTACCTAAGCGAGGCATATCACCCTGCTCTGGGTTTTGTTAATGCCTTTTCCTGCTTTATTCTGACATGCTCAGGATCCATAGCATCGCTGGCAATGGCGGCGGTAACCGGCTTAAAGGGAACATTTGGCCTTAGCGAGGTCGAGGTTAAAATCTGGGCCATAGCAATTATAGTATTTTTCACAGCTATCAATTTGATCGGCGCCAAATATGGAGTAATATTACAAAATATTTCCATGGTATTGAGGGTAATTCCTCTAATACTGATTATATTTGTAGGCGTATTCATGGGAGACCAATCAGTAGACTTGAGCCTGTCACCTGCGGGGACTTCTGCTGCAGGCGGCGGCTTCAGCGGAATGATATCTATGATAGCCTTTGCAACATTTGCTTCACTGTGGGCTTATGAAGGCTGGGAGAATTTGAACACCGTAGGCGAGGAAATTAAAAACCCGAGGAAAAATTTACCTTTGGCAATTATCATATCCTTGTTATTCATTACGGCAGTTTACGTTTTGTTCCAGTTTGCTCTTTACAGAGTAATGCCGGCTGAAGAAATCAAGGCAATGGTCGGAAGCGGAGACATTTACGTAGGGAATGCCGTAGCAGAGAAACTTATGGGACGCTTCGGATATATAATCGTCCTTGCGGGTATGACTATAGGAATACTAGGAACTACTAATGGCGATGTTCTCGTATTCCCGAGAACATACTATGCTATGGCGGAGGAAGGATACTTCCCTAAATCATTTACTAAGATAAGCAAGAGGACAGGAGTACCTGTACCAGCTACGATCGCTTCCTCAACAGTTGCTATCATATTGGTAGTTTTCAACAGTTTGCAGGATCTGACGGATATGCTGATCACTCTTTCGGCATTGCTGAATGTATTGTGCATGGCCGCAGTAATAATATACAGAGTCAAATGGCCTGAAATGGAAAGACCGTATAAGGTCTGGGGCGGCATTCCGACAGTAGTGGTAACAGTAATACTCTTTGCTGTTCTTCTGGTCAATGAATTCGTCAGCGACCCAAGGTCAGCATTTATCGGATTCGCCATTCCTCTGGTAGGCCTGGTATTCTACTTCTACTTCAAGAAGAAGAACGGCGGCAAGGAATTCAACGGAGAAAATATCGAGTAGCCGATAGACCTGGGAGGAAAATAGATTGAAAAGAACATTGATTCAAGGGGGACGCATAGTCGATCCCAAGCAGGGAATAGACAGAATAAGCAATTTGCTCATAGAGAATAACAGGATACGGGCAGTAACCGACGAGGCGCCGGAGGCTGACGAGGTCATCGATGCTTCAGGGAAGATCGTCTGCCCGGGCTTTATAGACATGCACATGCATGAAGACGAGCTGGAGCCGGGCGGCAACAAAATCAAAGAGAGCATGTCGGTCTCGGCTCTGAAAATGGGCGTGACTACGGATGTGGCCGGCAACTGCGGCGACAATGTCTGCGACCCGGACAGATTCCTGGATATGGCCGACCGCGACGGCGTTCCTGTAAATGTCGCGATGCTGGCGGGTCATACATACCTGAGAAATCGCAATGGCCGTAAGGACAAGTATAGACCTATCGGCGAAGCGGATATCAGGGCCATGACCGAGGAATGCAGGAAATATCTGGATGCAGGTTGTATCGGCGTTTCCTTCGGAGTAAAATATGTACCGGGGACTACGTGGAATGAAATGTATTCGCTGGCCAGGTTATGCGCCGGCGATCAGAAAATCGTAGCCTCTCATGTGAGGCAGGACGTGGACGGAGTGTTCCAGGCAGCCGACGAACTGGCAGAGCTTGGTCGTGAAGCAGGAGTCCGAGTCCAGTTTTCCCACATAGGGAGCATGGGCGCCTACGGGCAGATGGAGACCCTCCTTCAGAACGTGGAGGAATACAGGATGCAGGGCGTGGACATGATGTGCGACTGCTATCCTTACACGGCCTTCAGTACGGAAATAGGTGCGACAACCTACGATCCGGGGTTCCTGGACAGATATAAGGCTGACTACGGGGACATCCTCATAGTCAACGGCAAATACGAGGGGCAGAGATGTACGGAGGCCATATATGAAGACCTGCGTCGGAACGCCCCTGACACAAGTACCATAGGTTACTTCATGAAGGAAGATGACATAGAACGGGCTCTGGTTTCGCCGCTGGTCATGATAGGCAGTGACGGAGTCAGGACTGACGGCCTCGGCCATCCGCGGGCATCGGGAACATTCCCGAGGTTCATATCGGACTATATAAGACCGGGCAAAGTCACTCTGCTGGATGGAGTCAGGAAGATGACCACAATGGCCGCCGACAGACTTCACCTGAGCAACAAAGGCAACTTTATCACGGGCAGCGACGCCGATGTGGTGGTTTTCGATCTGGATAAGACCGAGGACAAAGCTACATATGAAAACGGCCAGATTCCGCCGACAGGCATCGAGCAGGTGCTCATTGGCGGCCAGCGTGCCCTTGAAGACGGCATAGTCGTGAACAAAAGACTTGGCAGGGCCGTGAGACGCTGACAGATCTGGTGGATACGGAGGTAATAATGAAAGAAGACATCGTTAAAAGGCTAAAGGAACAAAAGGGCCGCGTGGGATTCTACTGTAAGAATCTCGTCACGGGGCAGGTCATGGAATACAAGTCGGACGAACAGTATCTGGCTGCCAGCGTTATTAAATTGCCGGTGTTCATGTCTATATCCAAGTGGGACAGCGAAGGCAAAGCTTCCATGTCAGATAAGGTCCAGGTGAGAAATGAGGATAAGGAACCTATCTGCGGTGCTCTGACTCTCTTTACAGACGAACCGGTAGTAGACGTACGGACTTTATGTAATCTGATGATTTCCATAAGCGATAATACGGCTACAAACTTACTCATAAAGAAATACGGCATATTGGAACTCAGCAATGAATTTCTGAAGATCGGGCTGAAGGACACGGAACTCAACCGCATACTCTTCGATCCCGACAAGAGCCACGCCGGCCTGGAGAACTGTATCGTTCCATCGGAGATGGCCATGCTGCTGGAAAAAGTCTACAGAGGTACTTTTGTGTCGAAAAAGGTTTCCAAGGACATAGAGGATACCCTGCTCCTGCAGCAGATAAATCATAAGATCGGCGGCATAATAAACGACGAAGTGCCGATTGCCCACAAGACCGGCGAGGATGACGGAGTCACCAACGACGTGGGCATCGTATACGCCAGGGAACCTTTTGTAATATGCTTCGCCGGGACAGATACAGACGTACCGGAATTCGAGGATCTCATAAGGCACGTGTCCTATGAGGTGTTTAAGGAATACAATAAATAGTTGATGATCGTGAGGCGGTGTAAAAATGAGTGAAGAGGAATTAGAAGAATATCTCAGGGACAGGACGGGGAGTCTTGCGGGCCATGTGGGCATTTACTGCCAGGAGCTGGCTACGGGAAAGACCATGGATGTGGTCGACGGCAAGCGTCTCGGGGACCGGCCGGCGGAGGAGGATGTGTTCGAGTCTGCCAGCGTCATCAAGATATGGATAATGGCGGCGGCCTATGACCTTATGGCAAAAGGCAAACTGAGCCCTGACGAGATCCTTACCCTGAAAGACATCGACAAAGTGCCTTTTGTGGGGGATGAGGATTACGCCCGGGATCAGGCGCGAGGTCAGCTGACGGAGGATATGTTCCCGGAGAGCGGAGTGCTGAATGCCATGCATCCCGGTCTGGAACTCACCGTAGAAGACACGATCAGGTTAATGATACTCATAAGTGATAACACGGCGACCAACATGATGATCGATCTGGTTGGGCTGGATGTTGTCAACAACTTCCTCAATAAGATGGGTATGAGCAAGAGCAGGCTTTGCCGCCGGCTCTTCGACTCGGACCCCAGCGGAATGGGACAGGAAAATTCAATATCACTTTCGGAAACAGGCTGGTTTTTCCGGCAGCTTTACGATGGCACTCTGGTTTCGGCCGAGGCCAGCGAGAAGATGAGCAGCATGATGCAGAACCAGCAGACGACGTATAAGATACCGTTCTTCCTTCGTGAGATACCTATAGCTCATAAGACGGGAGAAGACTGCGGTATCGCCAATGATGTCGGTATAGTGTTTGCAAAGAATCCGTTTATTTTCTGTTTCGCGTCCAATGGCGTAGATGTGGCAGCAGCAGATCGTCTGTGCCAGGATGCAGCACTAGAGGTTTATAATTATTATAATGTTTAAATACGAGGATCGTCCCGCTGAAGGGACGGTCCTTGTTGTTGCTAAGGAGGCAATTGTTTATGGATAGTATAACTGTAGGTTGGTTATCTTTACTTCCACCGGTAATAGCCATAGCCATGGCTATCTGGACTAAGGAAGTAATATCCTCATTATTCGTCGGCATCTTATCCGGCGCTGTAATTTATTCATTCAAAGTAGGCACAGGTTTTGTCGGTATTTTCACCACAACATTCAATCTGATGGGAACTTGTCTTGCAGACAATATCACCAATATCATTTTCCTGACATTGCTTGGTGCCGTCGTCGTGGAGGTCACTATCGCCGGAGGCGCGCAGGCTTATGGCGCCTGGGCGGCCAAGCATATCAAATCGCGGGCCATGGCTCAGTTGTCCACTGTTATTTTAGGAATTTTAATATTCATCGATGATTATTTCAACTGTCTGGCAGTAGGTACTATAATGAAGCCTGTAACTGACAGATTCAATATTTCCAGAGCTAAGCTGGCGTATTTTATAGATTCTACAGCTTCGCCGGTCTGCATCATAGCGCCGGTTTCCAGCTGGGTAGCTGCTGTCGCATCGAGCATAGGTTCGGCCGGCGGTTCCAAGAGCGGCATGTCGGAATTCATAGCGACTATTCCTTTCAATCTGTACGCGTTGCTGACCATAACCATGGTCATTGTACTTGCGCTGACGAAGGTAAGCTACGGTCCAATGAAGAAGCTGGAGGACGAGGCTGAACTGGGCAATCTCCACGCCACTGATATCGATGTGGATATGGGTGTAGATGTTTCCGAGCACGGCACTGTTGCGGATCTGGTAGTTCCAATACTCTGCCTGGTAATTTTCACAGTCCTTGCCATGCTTTATACAGGCGGTCTGTTCACAGGTAAAACTCATACTATCAGCGCTGCTTTCGGTAACTGCAACAGTTCCCTGTCACTGGTACTGGGCAGTTGCGCAGGCCTGATAATCTCTTTCATCATGTTCGTTCCGCGCAAGCTGATTTCCTTCAAAGATTTCTTTGACGGCGTCGTTCTGGGCGGCAAAAACATGGTCATGCCTAACATGATCCTGGCTCTTGCCTGGACTCTTGGCGGAGTCTGCAGACAGCTTCTGAGCACGGGACAGTTCGTCGGCCATCTGGTCGAAGTAAGCAACTTCCCGATCGCTTTCCTGCCGCTGCTGATATTCGTCACTTCCTGCATACTGGCCTTCGCCACAGGAACTGCATGGGGCACATTCGGAATCCTTATACCAATAGTAGTTACGCTGATCGATCCGTCAGTTACTTCGGATCCTAACCTGCTGACAGTAGCCCTGGCTGCCTGCCTTGGCGGTTCAGTATTCGGCGACCACTGTTCACCGATTTCAGATACGACGGTAATGTCTTCAACAGGCGCAAGCTGTCCGCATCTGGATCACGTATCGACACAGATACCGTACGCATTGACGGCTGCTGCATCATGCTGCGTAGGATATTTCGTTTCAGCATTAACACACGAGAATGTAGTAGCAGTACTTGCTTCAGCATTCATCGCACTCTTCGTTCTGATCTTCCTGCTGAATAAGTTCCTGGGAAGAAAAGAGCAGCAGGCCCAGAGAGCCTGAACTCGACGGGCGCAGAGCCCGCCCCTATAAAATAGCGGATTCATAATAAACACAATACATAGAAAAGAGGCTGTCTTCGCCATGCGGTCAAAAGCATGGCGGAGGCGGCTTCTTTGGTTTGGCTTGCAGATTGGTCAGGGCGGCGATGACTTCTTATTCAGCAGCCGCATATCGACCCGGCGCCAGGGGCGCGCACCTCTTATCTGATTATCTGGGACAAACGTGCGTGGAGCCATTCCTGTTCATGATCGAATAGCTGGAGAGTTTTTTTCTGCCCCATTCGATATCAGTTTAACTTGGTCAGTGCAGCGATAACCTGTTTCTCCAGAGCTTTTTGCTTGGAAGCGGTCAGCTCACAGGAGGTACGGATAACTACGGTTCCTAGGACTTTGTGTCCGCCTGAACTGAGTATGCCGCCATCGAAAGCGGACAGATATTCATTTCTTTCCTTCGCGTCTGCAGCTGTTCCATATACTTCTATGCAACCGCCTGCATCGGTTCCCTTATCGATCAGGCTACTGCCATATACATCTGACTGATCCACCAGAGAACTTTGGAAGAACACGGCTGCAGTGTAGCCGCCAGCCTTGTGTAACTGCCCGTTAGGATCGTTGTCTTCAGTAGCAGCGACGACTTTGTTTACGTATTTGGCGTTCTTCAGTCGTGATACTACGAATTTCTCGGACGGCTTATTCAGTAGTTTAAGTTGTTTCACGCTATCAGTCAGGGCCTTTTGGGATTTTTTAAGGGCTTTGACTTGGCCGCTGTTATCGGCAGCAGTCAGTTTCTTGGTGGCCGCCTTGATATCTTCTGTTTCTGACGGCTGGTCCGGGATCTTGATTTTAGCCTTCTTAGTTACCGCTATCTGTTTTTTCAAATTGCTGACAGTGGTTTTGTCTAAAGGCTTCCCGTGATTTTCCAGGAGGCCCTGGGCATTGGAAACTGCCTCGTCGAGTTTGTCGTTGGCAGTGTTGGCCTGCTCTACGGCAGCTTTGAAGTCCTTCTTAGCAGCAGACTTCTCTTTGTCACAGGCTCCCAGCGAGAAAATAAGGGCCAGGGCCAGTATTACAACTAATATTTTTTTTATATTCATCGCATTTTCTCCCTTATGTCAATTATTCTTCTTAGATTTACGCTGTGATATGAGCGTGCCTATAATAAATACGACCCCAAATACCAGCGATACGGTTGACCAAATGTAAAGATCTGAGTAGCTGCCAGCATTGGCGTAGCCCAGAAGGGCACCGAAGATATAGAAGCCTGCGGCAGTGAATGCTCCACCTTTGCCGCCGTTTCTTGTGACTATTGCCACTATACCAGCGATCACCAGACAGATTACCAGGAAAAGCCCTGCCGTGCCGCCCAACTGTCCGTTGTCTGACAGCGTATTATATAGTCCGGCGGCGCTGGACTGAAGTCCGATAAATACCGACAGAACCAGGGAAATAATCCCTAAAATCAATTTGATCGTTTTCATACAAATCATCCTTTCTCACATAATATTTTGATTTTATTGTATATGAGAAAGCAATAAAAAATCGTGCTGTCAGCACGATTGTATAACGTAAGAAGACCGCATGCGTCGGGGAGTGCGGACGATGCTATACTTTCAGCGGCTCCAGGCCGTGGTCGCTGAGCATTATGTTGACAGTGCAAACGCTGGTAATGCCGTCGTTTATGGCTACGGCGATGCGCGAATCACGTTCATTCTTCGGGTACAAAGGAGCCGCTCCTGCGATTTCCAGCCCGCGCTGTGTTTCCTTGTAACTTAAGCCTGCAGCGATACAGAGACTGATCATTTTGTCCCTGCCGGGATTGAGCCTGTTGCCGTTCAGGATGTTGTAGACATAGTTGCTGTTGATACCGCTGCGCTTTATGACACGGCCGGCATCGAGATCCTTATCAGCAATCATTTTGTTCATAAACTGATAGAAATACTCAAACTCGGTGTCCGCGTTGGTCTTGACGAATTCGTCTGCGCCGGCGCCGTGAGTGTGCTCCAGCACTCTGGATAGTTCCCTTGTGGTCGGTTTGTCCATTTCAGCCCTCTTTCGTAAAACTTTAATAATGTTTGCTGATATGGTACAATATTCTGAAGGATAAATCAATAGCGCGAGGGAAAGAATATGGATCATGAAACGGAGTTCGCTCTGTCGTTTTACAAGAAAATAGATACTCTCAGTGAGGCTCATGATGTAGATATGGTCAAGCATGTTGAGACCGGGGAAATATTTGTCATGAAGAGGACGGGCAATTACGATATGGCTACCTACAGGCTGCTGCAGGAGAGAAATTTCCCGTGGATACCCAGGATCAGAGATCTTACGACTGACGGTGACAGCCTCATAATTATAGAGGATTATGTGGCTGGAAGGACTTTGGCTGAGATCATCGAGGATCACAGGCTGGAGGAGAAGGACACTGCCGACATGGTCATGCAGCTTTGTAATATTCTGAAGCCTTTGCATGGCAACGATCCCAAGATAATTCACAGAGATATCAAGCCGTCAAATATTATCATAGATAACGAAGGGTCCGTGCATCTGATAGATTTCGATGCTTCCAGAAGTTATGAACCCGGAAAGGACAGAGATACTGTTCTTATGGGCACGTTGGATTACGCGGCTCCGGAGCAGTATGGCTTCAGTCAGTCCGACGAGCGGACGGACATATATTCTGTAGGAATACTGATGAAAACCATGCTCACGGGAAGGGCTGATTCTGCGGCTGACGACTGCGGTAAACTTGCTGGCATAGTCGAAAAGTGCACTCGAATGGATCCGAACAAAAGGTATAGTGATGTGGATGAGCTGGCCCAGGCGTTGAAGTCGGTCACCCTGAAAAAGCTTGGTGATTCGTGGACTCCGCCGGGGTTCAGAACAAAGAAACCGCTGCATATGATTCTGGCGTCTGCCTGGTATTTTACACTGGCGGCTCTTTTCTTCGTGCCAAACGTGGACAACATGAACCCGTATGAATATTATACGGGTATTGCAACACTTGTGCTTTCATTATTGCTGTTCACATTCTATATAGCCGATTACAGAGGCTTCAGAGAGGTATTCCCATATAAGAGTAAAGCAGATTCCAGGTGGCAGATGCTGCGGTATATCCTGGCATCGGTCATTATTTTTCTGGCTCCGATATCAGCCTGGTCTATTATAGTAGCGCTGATTGCCGGGTGAAAGATGCAGAAGTTACACCTCTTCCAGTCTATACACATCTGTCCGTCTTCCTGTCAGCAGGGGCAGCTGTCTTCTGACTTCATCGGCGCGGCTGAGGTCTATATCGGTGAGAAGTACTCCCGGTGCATCTTCAAGCTCCGCGATCATCTGACCCCACGGATCCGCGCAGAGGCTGTGGCCATAGGAACGGTATGATGCGCCATCGGCTTGTGATGTGGCCGTGGCTATAACAAAAGCCTGGCTGAACATGGCTTGGGATCTGAAGGTCAGCTCCCAGTGGGCAGGGCCTGTGGTCATGTTGAAGGAGGCAGGAACCAGGATCAGACGGGCGCCCTTAAGGGCCATTAGTCTGAAGAGTTCCGGGAAGCGCACATCGTAGCAGACGGCCAGACCGAAGGTGCCGAATTCTGTTTCAAAAGTAGTAACTGAATCTCCGGCGGTCAGAGTTTCCGATTCACGGAAATGCTGGCCGTCCTTTATATTGATGTCGAAGAGATGGACCTTGCGGTGCTTGGCGATCTGCGAGCCATCGCGGCCGAAGACATAGGCCGTGTTGTACACCTTACCGTCTTCCCCTGCCTCCGGTACGGAGCCGGCAGAAAAATAGCAATGGCGCTCCTTTGCTATAGCTGAGCAGAGCTGCCACATTTCCCCGCCCTCGGTCTCAGCGTACTGCGGGAAATTCTTCACCTGATACGGGCAGGCAAACATTTCCGGCAGGGCTATCAGGTCTGTGTCCTGCGGCACCTGCTCGTTTATCATCTGGCGGGCGACTTCCAAAGACTGGAACCGACCTTCCAGAGGCGACATCTGTATCTGTGCTATTTTCATAGGAACCTCCATTGCGGATCATGATTGCATGGCGAGCTGTCGTATCTGGCCGCCTGACTGCAGATCCTGATAATACAACAGCCTGCCGGGTCAAGCAGGCTGTTGTGGATTAGATGAGACCCTGAACCAGGGTCAGGTTGATACGTGATTATTACTCAGCCTTCATAGATTCTACAATGGCGTCCGCGATACCGCAGATCTCGTCGTAGGTACTCTGGTTGAGTGACGACAGGATAGTGCACTGCTCATTTAGAACAGTCATTTCCTTCATTTCATCCAGATGCTCGCAGATCAGCGAACCGGCCTGCGGAGCCCAGGTGCCGTTTTCTACTACAGCTACTGTACGTTTCTGCAGATTCAGCGCAGCCATGTCTTCCACGAATGAGTTCATTGGCGGGAAGATCTTCAGGTTATATGTTACTGAGAGCAACGCCATGTGGCTGTACTTGAATGCATCCGAGATCAGGTAAGATATGTGGGTCTTGGAAACATCATACATAGCAATGTTGGTTATGCCTTTCTGGCAGAGTTCGTTGGCCAGTATGTTGGCCGCGCACTCTGTATCACCGTACATAGACGCATAGGCAATGAGAACGCCCTGCTCTTCAGGCTCGTATTTGCTCCATTTGTCATACTTGTCGATGAAATATCCGAGATCCTTCCTCCACACAAGTCCGTGAAGAGGGCAGATGTATTTAATAGGCAGACCGCCGGCTTTGGCCAGCAGCTTCTGGACCTGAGGTCCGTACTTGCTTACGATATTCGTATAATATCTTCTGGCTTCCTCGATCCAGTCTCTGTCGTAATCCACCTCATCAGCGAATAACTTGCCGTCAAGAGATCCGAAGGAACCGAAGGCGTCGGCTGAGAACAGGACGCCGTTGGTATTGTCGAAGGTGACCATTACCTCAGGCCAGTGGACCATAGGGGCCATATAGAATGTGACCTCATGCTTGCCGAAACTCATGGTGTCCTTTTCCTTAACGACTTTGACTCTCTTCTGGCAATCGAATCCGAACTGGTTCATCATCATGGATGCCTTGTTGGAGCATATTATCTTCACCTTAGGATACCTGAGGAGCACTTCGTGGATAGAAGCGCCGTGGTCAGGCTCCATGTGACCTACTACCAGATAGTCCAGAGGTCTGTCTCCCAGCAGGTATTCTATATTCTCCAGAAACTGTCTGGAAACCGACCAGTCAGCCGTATCGAAGAGTACTGTCTTCTCGTCCAGCAAAAGATATGAGTTGTAGGACGTTCCGTTAGGCAGAGGGTGGATGTTCTCGAAGAGTGCCAGTCTCTTATCATTGGCACCTACGAAATATAGATCGTCAGTTATCTTTCTTACACATTGCATGCTGTTATTCCTCCTCTTCTTTCTGGACCTCTACGAAAGCCGCCTTGGATTCGCCGCAGATAGGGCATACCCATTCGTCAGGCAGGTTCTCGAAGGTCGTTCCCGGCGCAATGCCGTTTTCCGGATCCCCTACAGCCGGATCATATTCATATCCGCAGCCGTTGCAGACATATGAAGTCCACGGGGAAGCTTCTTTCTTGATAGTTGGTTTATGCATCTTCACTGCCGGTGGCGCCTGTTTCTTGGCTTCGCCATTGTCCAAGGCCTTGGTGAGCAGTGGCAGGATCTCCAGTACATCTCCAACGATACCGTAGTCGGCGTTCTTGAAAATCGGTGCGTTCTTGCTCTTATTGATAGCTACTATTGTAGTGGCTTCTCTGATTCCCTTCAGATGCTGGCCTGCTCCCGATATGCCGCAGGCTATGTACAGATTTCCTGAGAACTTCTGCCCGCTCATTCCCACATATCTGTTGAGTGGCAGATACTTCAGTGTCTCGGCTACAGGTCTCGACGAACCGATAGCGGCGCCTGCCTGATAAGCCAGATCTTCTATGAGCTTCATGTTCTTCTGAGGTCCGATTCCCTTGCCGGCGCTGACTACTCTGTCTGCCAGAGTTATAGGCGTCATCGGGTCGATGCCGATGGTGAAGTCGTAGCCGTCGTTTTTCAGGGATTCAACCAGATTGTCGACTCTTTCCTGAGCAGTACCGCTGTTGAATATCATCTTCTTACGCTGGCCTGTGATGGGCCCCTTCTGCTGCATCATTGTAGATGATTCTGTTTTAGGCGGTTTGCCTATGATATGGGAGGCGATAACGACTCTCTGGATCTCATTGGTTCCTTCATATATAGTGCAGATCTTGGCGTCTCTGTAAGCTCTTTCAACTTCCATGCCCTTCAGGTAGCCGGTGCCTCCGTAGATCTGGAGTGCGTCGTTGACTACTTCCAAGGCGATGTCTGAAGCGTACTGCTTGGCCATGGCTGATTCCATGCCGTAAGGTTCGTGGTGTCCCTTCAGCTCAGCGGCGCTGTAGATCAGGAATCTAGCACAGCGGAGTTTGGTGGCCATGTCGGCGATCTTGAAGGAGTTGATCTGCTGATGTGCAATCGGAATGCCGAACTGTACTCTTTCCTTGGAGTATTCCACTGCGTGCTCAAAGGCTCCCTGGGCTATTCCCAGTGCCTGGGCAGCTATGCCGATCCTGCCGCCGTCGAGAGTTGCCATGGCGATTTTGAAGCCCTGGCCTTCATTGCCCAGCAGGTTTTCCTTAGGTACCTTCACATCGTTGAATACCAGTTCAGCAGTAGATGAGGATCTGATGCCCATCTTATCGTAATGGTCGCCGAAATCGAAGCCTTCCCAGCCCTTCTCGACGATGAACGCGCTTATTCCCTTGGTTCCTATGCCAGGCGTAGTCACTGCGAAGATCACGTAAGTGTCCGCGATCGGCGCGTTGGTAATGAAGATTTTGCCGCCGTTGAGTACGTAATGATCGCCCTCGAGTACGGCCGTTGTCTCTGTTCCGCCTGCGTCACTGCCGGCGTTAGTTTCCGTCAGACCGAAAGCGCCCAGCTTCTCACCTTTGCACAAAGGCACAAGGTATTTTTTCTTTTGTTTCTCATTTCCGAAAGCGTAGATCGGATATGTGCCCAGAGATGTGTGGGCAGACAGGATAACGCCTGCGCCTCCGTCGACTCTGGCCAGCTCCTCTACAGCGATAGCGTAGCTGATCACGTCCAGACCGGCGCCGCCGTACTTCTTCTCGTAAGGGATACCCATCATCCCCATTTTGGCCAGTTCCTTGACCATGTCATAAGGGAAATCGTTGTTCTTATCCAGCATAAAAGCTATCGGTTTCACTTCCTCTTCTGCGAAAGCTCTTATCTTGTTCCTCAATTCTTCGTGTTGCTCAGTTGTCTGATATAGCATATCTTACCTCCTTCTTAAGAGCGAATTTTAACATTATATTATAATTATACACAGAATAATTTGATAATAACTCCCTATATTTTTATAATACTCTTTTTTTCGCGACCTGTATAGTAATTTCACAATACATCTAAATAATATCGATAGGCTATCAGGCAATGTTTTATTATGTTATAATGAAAATGAAAGAGGAAAGTTTTTATGAACAAAATAACAATCAGTTTGATTTACAAGGCATTACTATTTCTTGTGGTGTTGGTTATGGCGATATGCGTAGCCACAGTACCGGTTGATGCTGAATCAGCTACAACAAAGGGTATGGTGACTACAAGGACGGTGTCAGAATACGATATGATCAAATCGTTACAATCAAAAACCGACTTGCAGTTAACACAAGGAGGCTATTCCAAGAAAGAAATCAAGCAAATTCGAACTGTTACACAAGCTAAGGAGAAATATGGTAAGGTTACTTATACGGTCAGTTACAGTAAAATGAAGTATAAAAAGGGAGTCACATATTTAACGACTAAAACTACATGGAGTTGGAGTAAGAAACCGGTATTTGCCTTAAAGGACATTATAGGAATGACCACTAGTTCTGCATTTACAAAGGACAAAGGTTCTACGAAGGTAGTATACTATTTGTATGGAAACAAAAATAAAAAAAGAGAAGTCACCTCACAAAAAGTTAAGACTAATGGTGCAGGAACAGGTACATTTATAAGGATAAAGGTTGGGAAGGAATATGATAAAGAGGCGAAGACATACAGAAAAATTGCGCTCTCAGGAAGTATGACAGTTACTTGGAGTGTTAACGGTAAGATTAGACAGACTGGGATTGCTTCAAATTATGGTCATTCGGTATTATCTTTGACACCGTCTGTATCATTTTCGGCAACAGGAGTGTCTATGGGATTCACACCAAGTATAAGTTGTCTAAGTGGTGATGAAGCATATAAGAAAGCTAAGCTTTAATAGGAGGAGGTTATTTATATGAAATACAAAGGATGGATATTGCTGATAGGATCAATAGTATGTGGAATTGTCGTAGGCTACTTGCTTGGAGCCATAGCCGATAGTGTGGATGTTCTCTATATTGGAGGGTTTGTGGGCTTTATGGCTCCGCCAATCGTGTATTTTGGCAATCGAAGTTAGCTGGTTTTATGAAGAATTAAAGCAATAGATATATTGTAAATCAAAAAACAAAGAACCGTCGCACCTTTGTGTGACGGTTCTTTGCTGTAATTTTTATTCGTACAAGGTATTATTCTTGTTACTAGAGAGCTATTGCTATTATCAGGACTAGTCCTGCTCCGATTACGAACAGAAGTGCCGGCAAAGTCTGTGATTTTATGTGCTTTTCATCTGCCCCTTTGCTTTCTGCGGCAAGTCCGTACATCTGCAATGCTACCATTGCGAAGCCAACTGTTGCTACCAACAGTACTGATGAAACTGCTGTCATCGATCCGATCATTACAGCTGCCAGTGCGCATACAACTGCGCCCAATACTGAAGCCAGAGTTGCGAAACTCAATAAATTCATCTTAGTACTCATCTTATATTCCTCCTTCATAATTATATATTTGGATTTGTTATTTATGCTGTATATTTAATGTCTTCTTTCTTCTTGACTATATAGTAAATCAGATTGTATAATAAGTAAAACGGTAAAAATTAATATTTGATATTAGAAAATCTCATATCAAAAGGAGACCTTATGGACAATAGAAAATACGAGGCGCTACTGCACATTTATGAAAGCGGCAGTATCACCAGAGCAGCTGATGAACTGGGATATACTCAGTCTGGTCTTACACAGATGATAAACAGTATGGAAAAGGAACTGGGTCTGCAGCTACTCATAAGAACCAACAAAGGTGTAGTACTTACCGGCAATGCAGAGACTCTACTGCCATATATGAGAGAGGAACACAGATGGGAAAGCCGCATAAGGCAGGAATGCGACAGAATGACAGGGAAAGAAACAGGTACTGTGACCGTTGGCTGTCTGTCCAGTGTATCTACTGCGTGGATGCCGGTGATACTGGAGGAGTTCGCGAGATTGTACCCTAATATCCGGGTGCACATGAAGGAAAATGAAGCGCCTCAGATCGAGTGGATGCTCAAGTCCGGGCGTATAGATGTAGGCATAACGGAACTTCACGGAGACAAGGATTACGACTCTGTAGAACTGCTGAAGGATGAGATACTGGCCGTAGTTCCGCCTAATCACGAGCTTGCATTCAAGACCAGAGTCAGCCTTAACGAGCTGCGCAAGTATCCCTTTGTATCATATTCCACGGGAGACTCCAGCACGACGGAAATGGGCTGGCCGGAAATAGCCACCGAGAATAAAATCAAATTCAACACCATGTATTCCTGCAAGGATGACATGACGGCCATACACATGGTCACCCATAACCTGGGAGTGACCCTGGCGGGGGCTTTGCTCCTGAGTAATTACCCGGGAGAGACCGTCAACCTGCCCTTGTCGCCGCATCTTTACAGATCCCTGGGAATGGCAGTCAGATCCCGCAAGGATACGCTGCCGGCTACCAAGTCTTTCATAAAATGCGTGAACGATGTGCTGAAGCAGTGGCTGCCGGGAGTCGTATAGGATCAAAGAACGTGCTTATGGGATTTGATTTTATACATTTCAGAGTCGCTCTCGTTGATAAGATTCTGCATGTCAGTGCCGCCTCCGGAGCTGGAAGCGACGCCGATGCTTATGGTGACTTTCTGACAATCGCCGTATTGGACATTGCCCATAGCTTCCATCATTGCCTTGGTAGATTTATCGATGTCGTCTTTAGAGTGCTTGCCTAGGGTGACTATGACGAATTCATCGCCGCCCATTCTGGCAGCCATGCCCTTCGGGAAAATTTCTCCGATAGTATCGGCGGTAGCTTCAAGTATGTAGTCGCCGCAGGCGTGACCGTAGGTATCGTTTATTTTCCTGAAGAAGTCCAGGTCCATATAGTATATTGACATAGGCTCCGACTCGTGGTCATGCAGATAGTCGTAGAGATATCTGCGGTTGTACAGACCTGTGAGAGGATCAGTATTGGCATCTCTGGTCATTTCCTTCTCATAGAGTTTATCTACGGTGATGTCTGAGAACATGCAGTAATATCCGGAGACGTAACCGAATGAATCTACTATTTCCTTCTCGGCCAACTTGAATATTCTAAGATTGCCGTCGCCATCGAAGGTCAGCTCCTGATAATTGCCGTGGCCATCATCAGTATTTTCCAGATTCTTGATAACTGCGAAGGTGGAATTCTTCCATTGCCGGAAATCCTTGCTCATGAAGTCAGCTTCTTCATTGAATGTAAGCTTGAACTGGTCGTTGATCCTGACAACTTTCCAGTTGATATCGCAGATGACCATCTGGAAAGGCATATTGTCTATAAGGATGCCCAGCTCGATGTCCGTGTTGCTAAAGTCCGTAACATCGTGGCCGATGCCGACGGTGCCCATGACGCCTCCATATTTGTCGAAGAGAGGGGACTTGTAAGTCCGGAACTGCCGCATACCGTCCTTGGTCTTGACAGCCTCCTCGAAAATGCAGGTTTCTTTTTTGTCCATGACGGCGTTGTCTGATTCCTTGCACACGAACTCGCACCGCTCGTAATCCTCAGGCGGGACGTCCCAGATGTAGCAGTGACCTTTGCCCTGAACATCGTCCTTATCTTTATGTACGATTTTGCAGAACTGGTCGTTGACGATCTGGTGGTTGCCCTCCAGATTCTTATACCAGACCATTTCCGGCATACTGTTGATGGTGTACTTCAGAAGGGCGTCCTTCAGCCAGGCTTCGTGTTCGGCGAGACAATTGCAGAGAAGCCTTGAGAAACGCCATTTATATTCATTTGCGGAAGCCTCAGTTGGCCAGATATCTCTCAGACATGGAGGAAATTCTCCGGCGCAGGCTAAGACATCTCCCTCAGTGCCTAGTAAGATGACACTGACATTTTTCTCAGTGATATTGCAGAGAGCCTTCAGCTCGTGGGTATCATCCGATATGATAATACAGTTGCTGTGGACTGGCGCGTCTGTACAAGGCGCCGAATCGTGGAACCTGCACACAACATCTTCGGGGATAGCCACTTCCCTGAGAGTCTGATCCAGGTTGCCATCCTTCATAAGCACATAGATATCTAATACTAATTCACATACAGTCATACCTACCTCCTCGCCGGCGCACACAAAAGCCGGCAACTACCAAGGTACTTTTTAGTTATTCTACCATATAAACGGAATTTTTTCCATACTATGAGCACAATTTTATTGATTTCAACACATATCTTTCGTCGATTGATTATTCCTCCGGGGTTGCTTCCTTCTGCATGAAGTCGAAGAAACTCTTATAGGCCTCGAAGGTCTCGTGATCGCTGCAGTAGAAAATCACTTCTATGCCGTAGTCCTGGTTATCGTTGAGCCAGTCGGTGACAGCGTAGGTGGCATCCATGACAGACTCCGGCATAGGATAGCCCAGTTCCCCGCCGGTGGAAATGGATGGGAAGGCTATGTTGTGTATGTTCAGGCTCCTGGCTAGGTCAAGGGAGGCCTGATAACAAAGGGTAAGCTGCTCCTTGCACTGGTCGGTGCCTGTGTATCTAGGCCCGGTGGTATAAATGATGTAGTCGAATTTATCGTCCTCTTCGCTGGCGGCTGCTTCGCCTACATCTACGGCTTCGCTCTCATTGGCTACAACTATGCAGTCAACATCCACGTCGCGGATGTCTCCTTCATTAATGAAAATGTGGCTCTTGATCATAGGAGCGTCGTCTGCCTCGACTATCATCTCGATCATATCCTTGTCGAGAAGGAAGGATATGCCCCACGGGTTCAGGACTATGCCGTCGATTTCATCGTTATCGTTGAACATATCGATCAGCTCGTTGATATCGATTTCCAGAGAGGCCGTAGGCTGGCCCTTGGACAGTTCGTCTGCATTGGTAAAGGCTACATAGTAACTATCGGTACCTTCGGGATTGCCTAAGGTACGGATGTTGATAGGAGTGTCTTCAGCCACTACGAAATTGCCGCTGGGGTCCAACAGACTTTCCCAGTCGGTAATTCCATCGGGCAGTTCCACGGGCACAAGTATATTCTTCTCCATATCCATTGAAAGACGAATGGTTTCCATTACACCTACGGCGTTTTCTCTATTTGGTTTAGCCTTGAATTCTACAAGGGCCTTATCTATCCTGTAGTTATCATTGATTTCATCCATGTTATTTACCTGCCTTTTAAATTACTGATTTAGCTTGATTGTTATATGTACATTCTAACTCATTCTACACGTTTCGGCAAATAAATCATACCCTGCGCTTTATGGGGATTTCCGACATTTTACAACCTGCGCTTTGGCGGAAAATCACTTCGAAGCATTGTCTTAACACCGCAAATGTGAGATAATCAGATCATGATGAATAATGTAGAGAAAGAACTTAATAAGGGCCTGACGGCGGCCTTCGTAGATGGGAATCTGGCGGCAAACCCTGCTTACAAGCCACAGTTCGTTTCTAATAATTATGAAGAGGGACGCAAGGTTTTGACCACCATAGAGGACGAGCTGCTCAATTGTGAGGAGTTTCAGTTCAGCGTGGCATTTATTACTATGAGCGGGATCACTCCCCTGCTTCAGACCTTTAAAGAACTGGAGAAAAAGGGCGTAAAAGGTCGTATCCTGACGACGGATTATCTCACCTTCAGCGAGCCGAAGGCTCTGGAGAAATTGTCTGAGCTGAGCAACATTACCCTGAAAATGTACAGCACGGAAAAGGGTGGCGACGGTTTCCACACCAAGGGATACTTCTTCCGAACCGGTAACATTTACAGGATCGTCGTGGGCAGTTCCAACATGACTCTTAACGCCCTTACGAAGAACAAGGAATGGAACACCCGCATCGTTTCCGGGTCCCGGGGCGAGTATGCGGAACATATCGTCAGCGAGTTCGAAAGTCTCTGGGGTAGTGCTTATGCTGAGAATCTGGCAAAGGTCATAGATAGTTATAGAACAAAATACGACCTGGTAAAGAAACAGCGTAAGGTTGCGGAGAGTCAGGCGGTGGTCGATCTGGACCAGTACAGGCTGGAACCCAACTCCATGCAGACGGAATTTGTGGGGAGCCTGATGACAATGGTTGACCAGGGGGACAGGCGGGCCCTGCTCATATCAGCCACCGGCACGGGCAAAACCTACGCGTCAGCCTTTGCCCTGCGAGAGGCAAACCCACGCAAAGCACTCTTTGTTGTTCACAGAGAGCAAATCGCGCGGCAGGCTATCAAAAGTTACCAGAAGGTCTTCGGCAATACCAAGACTTTCGGCTTATTGTCCGGCACAGAGAAAGACTTCGACGCGGACTACCTTTTCTCTACTATGCAGATGATGTCCAAACCGGAGATAATGGCGCGTTACCAGAAGGACGAGTTCGACGTGATCGTTATAGACGAAGTACACAGAGCCGGTGCCGAAAGTTATCAGAGGATAATGGATTACTTCCAGCCAGGGCTTTGGCTGGGCATGACAGCAAGTCCCGAGCGAACTGATGGATTCGATATTTACAGTTTATTCGATCATAATGTGGCCTATGAGATCAGGCTTCAGCAGGCTCTTGAAGAGGATCTGCTGTGCCCTTTCCATTATTTCGGCATCACAGATCTGACGGTGGATGACAAGCTTATTGATGACAATCGGGATTTCGGCTGCCTGACCAGCGAAGATAGAGTGAGCCATGTGATAGAAGAGGCTGAATACTACGGCTACAGCGGAGATCGGGTCAAGGGACTGATTTTCTGCAGCAGTAAGGACGAGGCGGCGGAACTTTCAACAAAATTCAACCTGCGGGGTTATCGGACGGAGTTTATCTGCGGCGATGATTCTCAGGAGCGCCGGGAGGATTGCATAGAGCGGCTGACGGCGGACGCAGGTGATGATCTGCTGGATTATATCTTCACCATAGATATTTTCAATGAAGGCGTGGATATACCCGAGATCAATCAGGTGATCATGCTGAGGCCGACGGAAAGCCCGATAATATTCGTGCAGCAGTTAGGCCGTGGGCTCAGGAAGGCTGAGAAAAAGGAGTACGTCGTGATCCTGGACTTCATCGGAAATTACGCAAACAACTTCATGATCCCGGTTGCTTTGTCGGGAGACCGTTCATATAATAAAGATAATATGCGCAGGTATGTAGCCGGCGGAACACGTATAATCCCAGGTAGTTCAAGCATACACTTCGATGAAATCGCAAGGAAGCAGATATATTCGTCAATCGACGAGGCCAGGACCAATACCATGAAGCTAATTCAGGATTCATACAGGGACTTGAAATACAAGCTGGGACGAATTCCGAGAATCGAAGAATTCCGAGAATACGGAGCGATTGATGTTACTAAGATCTTCGATAAGTGCGGGTCCTACTACGCTTTCCTGAGAAAGTATGAAAAAGATTATAATGTTGAGTTAAGTGGAGCCGAGTCGGAAATTGTCGAATTTCTGTCTAAGAAGTTTGCGGCGGGCAAGCGCATCCATGAGCTGGTTATGCTTAAGATGCTCCTTGAACGAAAGGAGCGTATTAAATATTACTACGACAAACTTATGGAAGAGAAATACGGAGTAGCTCTGACTTCTTATGAAAGAGAATCAGTAGTACTCAATCTTACAAATAAGTTCGGCAAGACGGAGGAAAAGAAAAAATACAGCAACTGCGTATTTCTGAAGGAAACGTCTGAAGGAGGATACGATATCAGCGATAGTTTCAACAGCCTACTTGGTGACGATGAATTCCGTTATATGGTAGAAGAGCTGGTGGATTTCGGCATCGAAAGATATGAGATCAATTACTCTAAGCGGTACGGAGATACCAGCTTCCAGCTTTATCAGAAATACACCTATGAGGATGTCTGCAGGCTTCTGGATTGGAAGAGCAATATGAACGCCCTGAACATAGGCGGATATTTCTACGACTCATACACTAAGACTTTGCCGGTATTCATAAACTATGACAAGGACGACGACGCCATAGCATATGAGGACAGGTTTGTCTCAGAGAACGAGCTGGTTGCTTTGTCCAAGCACCCGCGCACTGTAGAATCCAGCGACGCGGATCACATTTACAAGAGAAAACCTGAGGACAAAAACAATCACATACTGCTTTTTGTTCGAAAGAATAAGGACGATAAAGAGGCCAAGGAGTTCTATTTCCTGGGAGAAATAAGCGCTGCCGGAGAGCCGGAGCAGATAAGAATGGTTACGCCTGAGGGCAAGGAAGACGATGCCTTCGAGATCGACTACAGGCTGGATGTGCCGGTCAGGGACGACATTTACGAATACATAGTGGGAGAGTAAAATGAAATCAATAGAAGTAGTTGCAGCAATAATAATAGAAGACGGCCGGGTTTTCGCCACTCAGCGGGGATATGGAGAATTCAAGGATGGCTGGGAATTTCCCGGGGGCAAAATAGAGCCTGGCGAGACTCCCGTAGCGGCTTTGGTGCGCGAGATCGAGGAGGAACTGGACACGGTCATAGATGTGGGCAGACTTCTGACCACTGTCGATTATGACTATCCGTCATTCCATCTGACCATGCATTGCTATCTTTGCAAATTGGTCAGCGGCGACCTTATCCTGAAGGAGCATGAGGCAGCCAGATGGCTGGCGAAGGATGAGCTCATGGCTGTGGATTGGCTTCCGGCGGATCTGGGAATAATCGGAATGCTGGCAAAACTATAGACATAGATGTTACAATAACACTATGAATTTATCGGGGGAGGGAATAACACTGATGAAAAAGGAATCGTACACATACACTTACACTTTGCAATATGGGGAGGCTTTCGAGCAGTATTACCTGACGGCGTTTCTCATGAGCCGGACTAAGAAGGCGGCCGTAAAAGCCGGCCTGGTGGTAATAGGCTTCGGGTCACTGGCTATTTACGGGACCCTGTCACAAAATGTGATTTTTCTGATCGTTGCCCTGGCGGCTTTGATAGAGGTTTGCGTGCTCATACTCATGCCGAGATCCAAGGCGAAGAAGGCTGCCAAGATAGTGGAGGAGGCAAATAAGGAACTGGAACTGACTATAAGGAACGACGGTACTATACAGTTTGCAGGAGAGGAATCCAGACAGCTGGCGGGAGATGAAACTGCATGCACCTACGAGTCTGTCAACTGTTTCGTCATAAGGACTGACAGGGAGCATACCTATTGCCTGCCGAGAGGAGTAGTACCACCGGAAGAAAAGGACGATATCAGAGCATATCTTAAGAGTATCATGAGGTATGAAAAAGCGTGATTATGGAAATCAAAAAAGGGGCTGTCGCATTAGACTGATTCTGATGCGATATGCCCCTTGGTTTTTGATTTAGCACTATTTAAAGAGTATGTATTTGCTGTAATAATAAGTACCATTGTACAATTGCACAGATCTTATTCTGTATTGATAGGTCTTGCCCGGCAGCAGAGGGCTGTCATAATATGAGGCAGTTCCGGATGCAACAGTGTAATGGCTGTCTGCGCCTAATGTCGTCCATGTTTTATTGTAATATCTTTGTATCTGATAGCCGGCATTATTTGTAGAAACAGGTGTCCAGTTCAGCTGAGCGCCGGTGCCATCTGTATTTCTGGTTATTTTCGGTTCAGTTGGTGCTGACACTGCTGGCGTAAAGGTAACAACATTTGAATTTTGTGTGTAAGTGGTCTTGCTGCCTGCATAGTTTTCAACACTGTAGTTATTGTATGCTTTCAGGAAATAGGAGTACTTGGTACCCGGAAGAAAAACAGGAGTATTGCCATTAGCATCTCTAATTTTGTAAAGCTCTATTGATGTATTGGTAGTAGTTCCTTGTAAAATCCAAGAGCCGTTTCCTACCTTAGCGTACAGCTTATAATAAGTATTGCCGGTACCGGATATTGCATTCCAAGAAAACCCTGCGATTATATTGGAAGACGTGGTACCATAGTATGCCTTCAAAGTAGGCTTGAAAGACCTGAATACAGCTCTTGACCCATTGGCCAGACCGTATCCATAGTAGCTGTCTTTACCGGAAGTACCTAAGTCTGTAGCTGTCGAATACAGTGCACTCTTGACCTGCTTGACTGTAAGTTTGCTGTTGACCGAACGCATCATAGCTACTATGCCCGTTACTACAGGAGCCGCCATAGATGTGCCTGCACTCGCCTTATATGTCTTTCCCTTCCAGGTGCTTACTATATCATAGTATGTTGAATTCATGTTGGATCCTCCAGGTGCAGAAATATCCTTGGCCTTTCCATAATTCGAATATGCGGCCTTAGTATCAAATCTATTCGTGGCGATTACTTCTATTGCACTGCTTGAATCACCAGGCGTCCATTTGGTCGTTACTCCCTGACCGTATTTATTCCCGTTACCGGCTGCACAAACTACAACTATGTTTTTCTTTACTGCTGTAGCAATAGCAGTTCGTTCTGCTCTGCTGTATTTATTATTGTATGCGTAAGAACCCCAACTGCAGTTGATGACTTTGCAACCCTTTTTTCTTGCATAGGCAATGGCTTTGATAGCGGCGCTATCGCTGACGCTTCCCTTGTAGACAACATTTATAGCGACTATGTCGAGTTTGGAATTGGTATAGCCGGTAGCCACTCCTGTAACTCCAATGCCGTTATTCCCGGTAGCTCCGATTATGCCGGTCACATGAGTTCCGTGGCCTACAGAATCACCGCTGCTCAGAGATGTGAGCTTTCTACTCTTTCCGTTGTTGTAGATGCGTATAGACAAACTGCGGTTAACTGTAGATTTAAGATCAGGATGATTCATGTCACAACCGCTATCAATTACGGCGACTCTGACTTTGCTGGTTTTGACGCTAGCTTGGGTTGTCCAGGCTTGTGTAGCACATATTTTGTCCAGATACCACTGGTAACTTGAATAGGCATCATTGGTCTGGATCACGGCTTTTTTCGAAAGAGAATTATCTGCGGCTGTACTGCTGTTTGCTTCATTATCGAAGGCGAGATTTGCCAAGGCGGTTGTATCGCAGCTTTCTTCGTCTGTAAGTTTATAAAGGTTGTCCTTCTGGACATATTCTATAGTTTTTTCGTTGCTCTCGATCAAAGATAGGGCTTTGTCCGTGGTGTATTCCAGGGATAATTTTAAGACTGCGAAGTTCTCTGTGTCTGACAACTCGGTCACGCTCACAAGTTCTCCCCTGTACTTCTCGGCTATAGCCTTTAGTTGGGCCTTAGTCACGCTCTTTTTAGTTACTACGCAGATCTGTCCGGTTTTATAGCCCAAGCTACTCTCGCTTTTGCTGCGCTCAGTAGCTGCAGATGCATAATCTGAGACAATGGTGTCTGCTCTGCTATCAATGTTTTCACTGAAGGCTCTGACACCTGCAGTGTCATTTTTCGTATAATAAGAATCCAGGGCATTTCGGACACCTTGATCAAATTCAGCTTTATCGCTGATTTCGTTCAGAACTTCAGCTTTCTCTTCGGCTTTAACTGTTGTGGTCTTTGCTTTGGATGGTGAGTCCTTACTGCTGGTATGGTCTGCAGTCAGAGTGTCGCAGACTGCGAATATCAGAACAGCTAAAGCGATTATTGTCAGAGATAATATTGTCAGTTTTAATAACTTACTCATAACACTTTCCTTTCGGTAAAAATCACATACTTTATCAATTCATTGTACTAAAGTAAGAACAAAAAGTCAATTACTTTAAAGTAACTCAAGCTGGCTATGGGACAATATGAATGCCACGAGGTATTTTTTGCGTAATTACACTTGCACAGGCTGCGGAAATGTTCTACAATAGAAGCGTAATAATTCTAATGGCGGTAGTTAGCCGCATTTCCCACTTGAGTAATTAGAATCGATATTGGTCGACATATTTGCGTGCCGACGTTATTAATAGAAAAGGAGAAGCGCCATTCGTGCGCGGTGATTTCATGCCAAGAACAAAGAAGGACCCAATTGCGGCGGCCATAGAGGCCAAGGCGGCTGAAGAGGCTGCGAAAGCAGGTAAGCCTAAGAAAGAAACGGCCAAGAAGCCTGCAGCCAGGAAAACGACAACAAGGAAGACTACTAAGAAGGCGGAAGCTGAAACAGGTGACAAGCCTGCAGCTAAGAAAACAACGACTAGAAAGACTACTAAGAAATCAGAAACTGAAACAGAGAAGAAACCTGCAGCCAGGAAAACGACAGCTAGGAAAACAACTACCAAGAGGACTCCGGCCAAAAGGATACCTAAGAAGCCTCTGGAGGAGATCGCCGCTACTGAAGATGAAGTTAAGAACACAGTAGACGATGCTGAAGTTGAAAAGGATCAACAGGAAGAAACTTCAGTAACAGATCATGAGCAGAATCAAGATCAAACAGATTCAGAAACAAACTACTCGGAAAGTGAAAACCATGAGGGCCACGGCCATGATCATCATGATCACGAAGGGCACGAAAAACATGAGGGCCATGAGCACAATGAAGACCATGACCACAGTTCCGGAGAGATGACAGCCGCTGAGCGCAAGGCAGCTCAGGATGCCCGTCCACGTCCGGAAGTAACGGGAATACTGGAGATCGCAGACGGCGGTTTCGGATTCCTTAGATTTGATAATTTCCTTACAAGCGACAAGGATATCTATGTGTCGCCTACTCAGATAAGAAGATTTAACCTTAAGACAGGAGACAAGATCCTTGGCATCAGCAGACTGCCTAACCAGGGAGAACGTTTCGGTGCGCTGCTTTACGTAGAGCAGGTCAACGGCGATGAGCCGGGAGTAGCCATCCACAGGCCTAATTTTGAGGACCTTACTCCTATATTCCCGAGAGAAAGGCTGACACTGGAAGACAGCCCGACCAACCTATCCATGAGACTTATTGACCTGGTTGCCCCTATCGGCAAAGGCCAGAGAGGCCTCATAGTTGCACCGCCGAAAGCAGGCAAGACTACACTTTTGAAAAATATAGCCGGAAGCATCGAGAAGAAGCATCCGGAAGTTGAGATGATCGTTCTCCTTATAGATGAACGACCTGAAGAGGTCACGGACATGAAGAGATCCCTGAAAGAGGGAGACGTGATCTATTCCACATTCGACGAGCAGCCTCAGCATCATGTAAAGGTTGCGGAGATGGTTCTCGAGAGAGCCAGACGTTACGCCGAGCATGGAAAAGACGTGGTCATTTTGTTAGACAGCATAACTAGGCTGGCAAGAGCATACAACCTGGTGATCCCTGCCTCAGGTCGCACTTTGAGCGGTGGCCTCGACCCGGGCGCTCTTTACAAGCCTAAGAAATTTTTCGGCGCTGCCCGCAATATAGAAGAGGGCGGCAGCATAACTATTCTGGCTACGGCCCTTATAGACACCGGCAGCAGAATGGACGACGTGATTTTCGAGGAGTTCAAGGGCACGGGCAATATGGAACTGCATCTGGACCGCAAGCTCCAGGAGAAGCGTATTTTCCCTGCTATCGATTTGAATAAATCCGGCACCCGCCGTGAGGAACTGCTCATGAATCAGGACGAGATGGAGGCTATATGGGCTATGAGAAGGGCCCTGGCCAATCAGTCCACTCAGGATGTGACGGAATCCATTATCGACAATCTGGCTCATACTAAGACTAATAGAGATTTCATTGAAATCATCAAGAAAATATTCTATGATAATAACAGGTAAAGATTTATGGATATGAGCAAAATTTTCCTGAAGGGGGCTTGTCCGACGCCTATAGGCGGCCAGGCGGTCATGGAAGGTGTCATGATGCGCGGGCTGGAGAGAACGGCCATTGCAGTCAGACTGCCCGATGGAAGGATACATCTTAAGACACAAAAGAATAACGGGTCAAGCAAGTGGATGCGTATACCTATCATCCGCGGTGTGATTTCCTTCGTCGTGTCTCTGATCGAAGGGACTAAGACATTGACATATTCTGCCGATGTGCTGGAATATTTTATGGACGATGATGAGGATGAAGAGGGGCCGGGGAAGTTCGAGCAGTGGCTTCTGGATCACTTCGGCGAGCAGAGCATCTGGAATTTCATGATAGGTTTCTCCGTAGTCGTGGCACTGGTGTTTTCAATTGGCATCTTCGTGCTGCTTCCTACGGCAGGCATAGGATGGATGGGCAAATACATACATAACAGCATTGCCCTGAACCTTATAGAGGGCGTCCTGAGAATAGCTCTGTTTATTCTGTACATAGGGCTGATTGCCCAGATGAAAGATATCAAGCGGGTCTTCGAGTATCACGGGGCCGAGCATAAGACCATACACTGCTTTGAAAACAATCTGGAACTGACGCCGGCCAACGCTCAGCAGTTTTACACATTGCATCCGCGTTGCGGAACCAGTTTCCTCATGTTCGTAATGGTCATCAGTCTGATACTGTTTTCGTTTCTGGGCTGGCCGTCCCTGCTATGGAGGATTCTGTCCAGACTGTTGCTGATACCTGTAGTGGCAGGGCTTTCATATGAGCTGCTCAAGTGGGCCGGCCGGTCTGATAACTGGTTCGTCAAGGCTATGAGCATCCCGGGACTGTACTTGCAGAAACTGACAACCAGGCCGCCGGACGATTGGCAGCTGGAGGTGGCCATAGTTTCCCTGAAGGCAGTTCTGGTACCTGAGGAAACAGAGTGTATTGAAGGAATCGTGGATACAGATGCAAATCTGTTGGAACACATTGATATAGAAAGAGATAAGGATAAGACGGAGGAAAGTGAACAATGAGCATGCGGGTGAAGGAACTAATGAATATCGGACAGGCGCAACTGGAGAAGTGCGGGGTAGCTGACGCGGCTATCGACAGCAAACAGCTGTATTGCTTTCTCATGCACGTACCGAATTCAAAGCTGATACTGGAGTACCAGCGGACTATAGACGACGCTCAGTGCGATGAATATTTCAAACTGCTGGACAGGCGTAGCGCAGGCGAGCCACTTCAGTATATCGTAGGCTTCCAGGAATTCATGGGGCTGACATTCAGGGTGAATCCAAGCGTGCTGATACCGCGTATGGACACGGAAGTCCTGGTGGAAAATGCAGTCAGTATAGTCAATGAAGGCAAATTCGGCGGCGAGGAACTTCCCGTCAAGCACAAAAAAGACTATGAAGTGCTGGATGTCGGCTGCGGCAGCGGGGCCATCGGTATATCTATAGCCAAGCTGGGCAAGCGTGTGAAGGTGACCTGCTCTGACATAAGTAAGGACGCTCTGACAGTAGCAGAGAAAAATGCCTCCCTTAACGGCGTCGGCAAGGATATCGAATTCAAGTCGGGGGATCTGCTGGAACCCTTTAAGGGCCATTTCAAAAAGCGTAAGTTTGATATGATCGTCTCCAATCCGCCATATATCAGATCAGATGTGATACCTACTCTTCAGCGGGAGATCAAGGAGCACGAGCCGATACTAGCTCTCGATGGCGGTCCGGATGGTCTGGATCAGTATCGCAGGCTGATCCCGGATGTAGCCGACCATCTGAATAAGGAAGGCATAGTGATGCTGGAGATCGGTTACGATCAGATGGATGCTGTGAAAGGATTGTTCAAAGCCGATGAGCGTTTCGAGAACGTCATGGGCCTGCAGGATCTGGCCGGTCGTGACAGAGTAGTATTCGCTACCCTGGCCGGGAAAAAGAAAAAATAAAGCGTAAACAAATAGCGCCGTTGAGGCGCTATTTTCTTTGCAGTTTATTCTATGGATTTCAGGGATTCTGTCATGCTGATATTGGTAATTTTCTTATACATGACAGCGGCTACGATAATGGCGAATACGAAGGTCAGCAGCACAGACCATATGTAGCTGAGGAAAGTTATGCGCACATCGAAGTAGACCAGATCTACATTTATCTGGCTTATGACGAAATCCAGCAACCACTTGCCCAGGGGTATGCCTACCAGGGCGCTTATACCGGTCAGGAAGAAGTTCTCGCGATATACATAGGCGGAAATTTCCCGCGGATAGAATCCCAGTACTTCTATGGTAGCTATTTCCCTGATACGCTCGGTGATGTTGATATTGGTCAGGTTATAGAGGACTATGAAAGCCAGTGCTCCCGCCGACAGTATCACGAGGATTATGACGGCGTTGAGACTGCTCATCATGTTATCCACGCGGTTCTGCATGTCCTGATTTATATTGGTGCCCCCTGCGTATTTATAATCGTCGCAATGGGCGGCCGATGCGTGCACAGCCGTGTTAGATGCGCCGGATCCGGCCACAACTTCCGTTCCCGAGGAATCGCTCCCAGGCGCCGCAACACTGACATAGGCCGTTTTCTGGGCTGGCGCTTTGCCGAAGCCTTCTTCGTAGGTTTCATCGTTTATATAGACGTAGTTATTTACAAAATTCTCGCAGATGGCTGAAACTGTTACAGTCATCTTTTTGCTGCCCTGCCTCAGGGTGACTTTATCGCCAACGTCCACGCCATACTGCTTGTGCAGCTTGCGACAGACCACAGCCTTGCCTTTGCTCGGATATTTGATAGATGTGGAGCCGTCGTGCAGATCGACGAAGTCGCCGAAGCCCCGGCCGTCTGCAGTTATCAGGCTGACCGCTGATGTCTTGGAGCCGGAGTCTAGGTCTACGCTGCTTTCGTTAACAAAATATATGCTGTTGGCGTCGTCTTTCATGTATGCCTTGAAGTCTGCCTGTCTGGCGGCCGTCATGTTTGCATCAAAGGTGACGCTGTAGTCGTACTTCATTATTTCCGAGTATTGGAAAACGGCGATATTCTTCACGGTGTCGTTTATGCCGAAGCCGGCGATGAGCAGGGCCGTGCAGCCGCTTATGCCCAGGACCATCATGAAGAAACGCTTTTTGTAGCGGAAAATATTACGCAGGGACACTTTGTACAGGAAGCCGATGCGGTTCCACAGGAATCCAATTCTCTCAAGGAGTATGCGCTTACCGCTCTTAGGAGATTTAGGCCTGATGAGCTGGGCTGGCGCAACGGTGAAGTCGCTGGAGCAGGACAGCCAGGTGGCGCCCATGGAACAAAGTATAGCCACCAGCATGGAAATTGCAAACAGTATCCAGTTGACTGTGTAGTTTATGGTGCCGCTGAAGTTGTACATCATGCCGTAGGCCTTCCATATGACCTCCGGGAACAGGTAGCAACCTATGAAAAATCCCGACACTGCTCCTATGATGGCGGCGCTGCCCGAGTAGAACATGTACTTGCCAAGGACGGCCCTGTTGCTGTAGCCTAGGGCTTTGAAGACGCCTATCTGAGTCCTTTCCTCGTCTATCATTCTGGTCATGGTGGTCATGCAGACCAGGGCGGCTACCAGGAAGAAGAACAGCGGGAATACCTTGGCCACGCCATCGACGATCTGGGAGTCGTTCTCGAAACTTACATAACCTATATTGATGCTGCGGGTCAGAGCGTAGGACTTGCCCGCGGATATTTTCTCTATTTTGTTTTCAGCTCTGTTCAGAGCTTTGCGGCCCTTATCAAGCTGGGCCTTGGCCTTGGCGAACTGGGAATCGGCTTTGGCCTTTCCGGAGTTATATTCTGCCCGTGAGGCCTGCAGTGTCGATGCTGAAACGGCCAGTTTTTTCTCACCATTTTTCACCTGTATCAGACCTGATTCGACCTTTTTCAACTGGGATTTCAGGGAACTTTCCTGCTGATCCAGTTGAGCCTTGGCTGCCTGATATTCTGCGTCAGTCATGTACTGGCGGTTGGCCTCCAGCTGGGCCTGCTTCTCTGATATAGTTTTCAGACCGGCTTCGATTTTAGACTTTGACTGGGTAAGAGTCTTATAATTCCTGGAAAGCTTAGCCTTATTGGACTTGATCTGAGCCTCGCCGTTTTCTATCTTAGTCAGAGCGCTGTTCAGTTTGGCGTAGGTAGATTCTTTAGATGAGACATACTTATCGTAGCTCTTGTTATATTTGATATTCTGTTTAGCTAGTTTGGATTTGGCAGTATCTATTAAATCGGAACGTCGCTGGGCTGTAGCCGCTGCAGCAGCAGCCTTCATAGCAGGTTTGGCGTCTTTGATCGCGTCTTTATATGCATCTGAATAGATGACGGAATCGTTGTCCAAAAGCACATAGATCTCCGTGTAGTAATCCAGGTCGAAGCCACCCTTGTTAATGTAGAAAAATGCCTTGATGGATCCGCTGCCAAGGCTGGAGGTACCCCGCTCGTAATTCAGGTAGAGAGGTGAAGTTACCAGGCCGACTATCTTATATTTCCTGTATTTGAAAGCCGATTTATCATCGCTGGTGTTGGAACTGGAAAGGGTCACATAGTCTCCGATAGCCGACTTCTTGAAAAATCGGCTGTCCACGACGCACTCGTTGTCCGCCTTTGGCATACGCCCCGACGAAAGCTTCAGCAGGTTTGTCTTTTTTGTTATAGACAAAGCCTTGAAAACCCGCTCTGCTTTGTCCCTGGAGGTGACGATTATGTCCTTGGAAATGCTGCCTTCGGCCGTGCGCACCCCGTCGGTCTTAGTCACGGACGCCACGCTGTCCTTGTCGTAGCCGAGACTGCTGGCCAGCTCGTAGTCGTATAATTTGTGGGTGCTGAGGAATTCGTCGGCCGTGCTGACCATAGATTCGCGAGTGACCTTGAGACCGGAAAAAAAGCCCACGCCAAGGGCGACGATGGCCAGGATGGCTACGAATCGTCCGAGGGTGTGCCTGATTTCTCTTAAAGTACTCTTTTTCAGCATCTGTCTACCATTCTATTTCTTCTACCGGCGTTATGTGATCGTTCTTCTCAACTGAGTAAATACTGCCGTTTCTGACCTTGATGACACGGTCGGCCATGGCGGTCAGGGCTTGGTTGTGGGTTATGATGATGACGGTCATACCCGTGCGCCGGCTGGTATCCTGCAAAAGTTTCAGAATGGCTTTGCCGGTGTTATAGTCCAGGGCGCCGGTGGGTTCGTCACAAAGCATAAGCTTTGGGTTTTTGGCCAGGGCTCTTGCAATAGCTACGCGCTGCTGTTCGCCGCCGGATAGCTGAGCCGGGAAGTTGGCCATTCTGTCAGCCAGGCCCACCTCTCGGAGGATCTGGGCAGAATCCACAGGATCTTTGCAGATCTGTGTGGCCAGGGACACGTTTTCCAGAGCCGTCAGATTCTGTATCAGGTTGTAAAACTGGAAGACGAAACCGATGTCGTATCTTCTGTAAGTGGTCAGCTCACGCTGGCTCAGGTTGCTGATCTCTCTGTTGTCCAGGAAGACTCTGCCGCTGGTCAGCTTGTCCATACCGCCTAAGATGTTGAGGAGAGTCGTTTTCCCTGCGCCGGAAGCCCCGACGATGGCGGCAATCTCGCCCTTCTCCACTTCAAAACTGGCGCCTGAAAGAGCCTCGATGTCCACTTCTCCAGCGTGATATATCTTCTTTACATTTTCAAATCTGACATAGCTCATAATGCTCCTCCGTTACGGCCGCCTGACTGCGTCCGCTGTTGCTACAATTGTACTATAAATGTGGGGTGGGCGCAATTGCTAAATAACCGTTGACATATCTACCCTTAGTGTGATATTATAGTTAGGCTGCATAAGTGCAGACAATATTTGCAAGGGCGAGGGCCTGAGCAGGAAAGAGGCAAAAGCATGAAGGAAGGAATCCATCCTGATTATATGGAATGTAAAGTAACTTGCGCATGCGGAAATAGCTTTGTAACCAAGTCAACTAAACCAGAAATGAGACTTGACGTTTGCTCAGCATGTCATCCGTTCTTTACAGGTCAGCAGAAATTCCTCAACCGCGGTGGTCGTGTTGAGAAATTCAAGAGCAAGTATGGCCTTGAGTAATAATCAGAAGAAACCTGAACCGGGATCCAGAGGATCCCGGTTTTTTTCGGGTAACTAAGGGTGACAGAGGCCGAAAAATATGGTAATATATTATGTTAGGAAGTCATCGGGTTTCGCAGGGGACTGTATAGTCCGAAAGCGGCTCCGATAAATATAAAGGGAGAAACAAAACACATGTTTGAAAAGTTGGAAACAGTTGTAGATAAATACAACGAGCTTGTAGGCGTTGTGGCCGATCCGGAAGTGATCGCAGACCAGAATGTCTGGCAGAAGCATATGAAAGAGATGGGCGAGATGGAGCCTATCGTGAAGAAGTATAAGGAATATAAGAAGTCCAAGGAGGAACTGGACTTTGCCAAGGAAATGGTTGAGAACGAGTCCGACGAGGAAATGAGAGACCTGGCTAAGGCCGAGATCAGTGAGCAGGAAGACAATATCGAGACCATTGCGGCCGAACTTAAGGTACTTTTGATACCTAAGGACCCTAACGACGAGAGAAACGTCATTCTCGAGATACGAGCCGGAACAGGCGGCGACGAGGCGGCACTATTCGGAGGCGACCTTTTGCGCATGTATACCCGCTACGCCGAGAGGCATGGCTGGAAGGTCGAGGTAATGGACATGAATGATACGGGCATCGGCGGAGTAAAGGAGGCCGAGGTACTGATAAAGGGCAAGGGCGCTTATTCACGCCTTAAGTATGAGAGCGGCGTTCACCGTGTACAAAGGGTACCTGAGACGGAGGCTTCCGGCAGGATACATACTTCTGCGGCGACGGTTGCTGTTTTACCTGAGGTCGACGATGTTGAAGTCAGCATTGATCCGGGGGATGTGAAGGTAGATGTTTACAGGGCTTCCGGCAACGGCGGTCAGTGCGTAAACACTACAGACTCCGCCGTGAGACTGACTCATTTGCCTACAGGACTGGTAGTTACATGCCAGGATGAAAAGTCACAGATCAAGAACCGCGACAAGGCTATGAAGGTTTTGAAAGCCCGTTTGTATGATAAAATGCAGAAGGAGCAGGCTGATAAGATTGCGGCTGAACGTAAGGACCAGATCGGTTCCGGAGACAGGAGCGAGCGTATCAGAACTTACAACTTCCCTCAGGGAAGAGTATCCGACCATCGCATCGGCCTCACACTATATAAACTGGACGCCATTCTGGACGGCGACATCGATGAGATAATAGATGCACTGACTACAGACGACCAAGCAAAGAAGATGAATGATTTTTAATGGAAACGATTAGATTATTAGATACAAGTGAAGATATAACTCAGGCGGCTGAGATAATCAAGGACGGCGGTCTGGTGGCCTTCCCTACGGAGACGGTTTACGGACTGGGGGCCAATGCCCTGGATCCAGAGGCCGTGGAGAAGATCTACGAGGCCAAGGGCAGACCTTCGGATAATCCGACTATAGTGCATATATCGCAGATAAGCGATATGCTTAAGCTGACATACACAATGACAGCTGATATGAAGGTTCTGATGAAGGAATTCTGGCCGGGACCAATGACTATGATCGTACCGCGCAGGGACATAGTGCCAAATGTGACCACAGGAAATCTGGACACAGTGGGTATCAGGATGCCGGACAATCAGGTAGCCAGAGAACTGATTAGACGCAGCGGATGCGTCATTGCAGCACCAAGCGCCAACCTTTCCGGAAAGCCTAGCCCGACAACGGCACAGCACGTTCTGGACGATTTGGACGGTCGCATCGACGCCATAATACAGAGCGAACCATGCAGAGTGGGCATAGAGTCAAGCGTCATCGATATGACCGGTGACATTCCCATGATCCTCAGACCGGGGATCATAACCAAGTCGGATTTTGAGCGGGCACTTGGCAAGACCATACTGCTGGACCCGACGCTGAACCAGCGACCGGCACCGGGAGCGGACTTCAAACCGAAAGCCCCGGGCATGAAATACAAGCATTACGCACCTAAGGCGGATATGATAATCTACGATGGTTCATATGAAAAGGTTATGGCGGCCATAGACGCGGAACGCCTTCAGCGGGAAGAACTGGGACAAAATGTAGCCGTTATAGTTTTCAAAGATGACGAACAAAAAGAAGCGGCGAGGGAGTTCTTCGCCAAACTTCGTGAGGCAGATAAAAATGGAGCTGACGTGATTCTAGCATCGGCTTTGCCGCAGGAGGGCGTAGGCTTTTCTGTGATGAACAGGATGCTGAAGTCAGCGGGTTTTAATGTAAGGAAGGTATAGATATGATTATTGCAGTAGCTAGCGATCACGGTGGATTCAAATTGAAACTGGCCGTCAAGAAACACCTTATTGACAGGGGCTATCAGATTGTGGATCTGGGTACGACATCTGAGGAATCGGTGGATTACCCTATATATGGCAAAGTATGCGCCGAAGCAGTAGCGGCGGGGAAAGCACCCCTGGGCATGGTTTTTTGCGGCACGGGTATAGGCATTTCCATCGCAGCCAATAAGATACATGGTATCAGATGCGCCAATTGCACTTCAGTGGAAATGGCTCACCTGGCCAAGCAGCATAACAACGCCAATATGCTTGCCATGGGCGGGCGTATCACCGATGAAGAGCTGGCAATAAAAATAACTGATGAATGGCTGGACACGGAGTTCGAAAGCGGCGGTCGCCACTCGAGACGCGTGGATATGCTGAATGAAATGTAATTAAAGAGAAAGGCAGGAATGAAATGGGAAAGGTTTATGTATTTGACCATCCGCTAATTCAACACAAGGTAGCAATCATGAGAGAGAAGGGAACCAGTGTCAAGGATTTCCGCGAGCTGGCTAAGGAAGTGGCCATGCTTATGGGATTTGAGGCCACCAGGGATCTTCCCCTTGAAGAGGTAGAGATAGAAACTCCTATCTGCAAGACTAAGGTGAATATGCTGAAGGGTGAGGATATCGCAATCATCCCTATTCTGCGCGCCGGTCTTGGTTTCGTTGACGGAATGCTGGCTTTGGTGCCTAACGCTAAGGTTGGACATGTGGGACTATACAGAGACCCTGAAACTCATGAACCTGTCGAGTATTATTGCAAACTGCCAAAGGATATAGAGAAGAGACGTATATTCGTCGTTGATCCTATGCTGGCTACCGGCGGAAGCGCAGTAGCTGCTATAGATTTCATCAAGAAGAGAGGCGGATCTCATATTACATTCATGTGCCTCATCGCAGCACCGGAGGGTATCGAAGCCCTGCAGAAGGCTCATCCAGACATCGACATTTTCATTGCTGCCAAGGACGATCATCTCAACGATGACGCATATATCGTTCCTGGCCTGGGAGATGCAGGCGACAGACTTTACGGAACCAAATAAGATATAACTCAGGGCCGGACAGCCGGCCGCAAGCAAGATATAACTCAGGGCCGGACAGCCGGCCGCAAGCAAGATATAACTCAGGGCCGGATAGCCGGCCGCAAGCAAGATATAACTCAGGCCGGACAGCCGGCCGCAAATACTATACCAATTGAAAGGTTGCTATATTCATGAAAAACTTTATTCCAGATAACGTAAGCAAATACGATAACGTGTACGATGTGCTGAAAGAGCGTGGCTTCATCGAGCAGGTCACCGATGAAGACGCAGTACGTAAACTACTGACCAACGAAAAGATAAAATTCTACATTGGCTTCGATCCGACGGCAGACTGCCTTCACGTAGGGCACTTCATGCAGGTCATCATCATGATGTATATGCAGAAGTTCGGCCACACGCCGGTAGTACTTCTGGGCGGCGGCACAGGCATGGTCGGCGATCCTTCAGGACGCACTGACATGCGTAAGGTCATGGATGTAGAAACCATAGATGAAAACTGCAGACAGTTCAAGAAGTTATTCGACAAATTCCTGGACTTCGATGACGAGTGGAAATATGAAGGCAATGAAGGCGTTTACAAACCTGGTCACGAGAATAAGACTCCTGATCCGGGCAAGGCCATCAGCGTAAACAACGCCAACTGGCTGCGTCCGCTGAACTACGTGGAATTCGTCCGCGAAGTCGGCACACATTTCAATGTAAACAACATGCTCAGAGCTGAGTGCTTCAAGCAGAGAATGGTCGACGGACTGTCATTCTTCGAGTTCAATTACATGCTCATGCAGTCCTACGATTTCACCGTTATGGCCCGTGACTTCGGCGTCAAGATGGAGTTCGGCGGTAACGACCAGTGGTCAAACATCATCGGCGGAATCGATCTGGCGCGCAAAATGTGCGATAAGGAAGTTTACGGCATGACGTTCTCATTGCTGACTAACAGCGAGGGCAAGAAGATGGGCAAAACAGCCAACGGTGCTCTCTGGCTTTCACCGGAGCGTACATCGCCTTACGAGTTCTTCCAGTACTGGAGAAACGTGGCTGACGCTGACGTTGACAAGTGCCTGCGTATGCTGACATTCCTGCCTATGGACGAGGTAAAGAGGCTTTCGTCTTTGGAAGGCGCTGAGATAAATCACGCTAAGGAAGTCCTGGCCTTCGAGGTTACCAAACTGGTTCATGGCGAGGCCGAGGCACAAAAAGCACTTGACGGGGCTCGCGCTGCATTTGCAGGCGGTGCGTCTACTGATAATATTCCGACGACGGAAGTTGCCGCAGCCGACTTTGGCGGCGAAGGCAAAGGCCTTGTTTCTCTGATCAAAGAACTGGGTCTGGTTCCGAGCAACGGCGAGGGATTCAGAACTATCGAGCAGGGCGGCCTGTCGATCAACGGCGATAAGGTCACGGATCCTAAACTTAAGGTCACTGCAGACATGTTCAAAGATGGCGAGATACTCATCCAGAAGGGCAAGAAGAAATTCGTCAAGGTAGTGATGAAATAAAGATCCGTTATCTTAAGGAGACCAACTATGAATAGTCAATAGAAAAACAGAAAAAGCTTTAAAATAGTTTTGAAGTAAAAGAGAGTACAACAAATAAAGCATCAACAG
>NZ_SNXO01000015.1 GCF_004362975.1 Aminicella lysinilytica
GTGGGACTTCCACCAACAGGCGGACTGGGAGTAGGAATCGACAGATGCATCATGCTCATTGTAGATGCACCATCTATAAGAGACGTAATGCTCTTCCCGACGATGAAGTCGCTGCCAAGCGATAAGTAGAGAAAACCCAGTGTTTATGCGGGGTTGAGGACTCGGATACAAGGCGAAAAATACCTATTTACATCAAATTTACATCAAATGATGTAAGTAAATGTGCAGAGGTCAAAAAATCGCATAATTTTGCAGAATGAATGGGCAGTCCTGAATGGGATTGCCCATTTTCAGAAGGAAGAGAAATATAAATCGTTGGTTCTAGAGCTAAAAGCAGTTATGTTAATATGCGTTGCTTGTGGCAATGGCTCATTTGTTCTTATAATGGAGCTATCAAAACAACTAGGAGGTATATATTATGCTCAATGAAAATATTAAAAAACTTCGAAAATCCAAAGGACTATCACAAGAAGAACTTGCCATTAAATTAAATGTGGTAAGACAAACTGTATCAAAATGGGAGAATGGCTTATCAGTTCCAGATTCGGGTATGCTAATTGCATTGGCAGATGAATTGGATACTTCTGTAAGCATATTGCTGGGAGAAACTGTAATGGAACCGATGACAGATGACCTAAAGTCAATCTCCGAAAAGTTAGAGGTGATTAATTTACAGTTGGCAAAGAGAAGCAGGGTCAAAGTAAAAACCATCCGTTGGATATTTACCTCGTTATGTGCGTTTATAGTGCTTGTATTTATTGTACTTGCGGCTATACAAAGTTCTTATCTAAGGTGGGATTATAATAATCCAGAGTTTGCAGTTGCAGGAACAATATTACATGGATTTGAATTTATCTTTGTGAGATTAGCACCACTTGCTTTCATTGCTTCTGTTATTGGAATCGTAATCACTTATAAGAAGAGATAGCTTCAAATTTATCAAATTACCCTTTGAGAGAGGACAATCCTTTTTCAAAGGGCTTTTTTATTTTATTGTGAATTCGCAGATTTCATAGAAAGTCCTTTTCTTCCTATAATGAAGCCATAGGAAGGAGAGGATTTGGTATGAGTAATCTTTTGTCAGAAGTACATCCAGAGCTTATTGCGGAATGGTCGGATAAGAATCTGCCACTTACTCCAGACAAAGTGACCTTTGGTTCAAATAAGATAATGTGGTGGAAAGGTTCTTGCGGACACGAGTGGCAGACAAGCATAAAGGCTCGTTCCAATGGGGAAGGCTGTCCCATCTGTTCAGGAGCTAGAGCAGTAGAAGGAATTAACGATTTAACTACATTAAGACCAGAACTTGCGAAAGAGTGGTCGAAGAAGAATAAAGACCTACAGCCGACGATGGTAACAATAGGTTCAAGTAAAAAAGTCATATGGAAAGGGAAATGCGGACACGAATGGATAGCCACTGTGAAAAGCAGAGCAATTAGTAAAACGGGTTGCCCTTATTGTTCTCATAATTCTATCTTGGAAGGGTTTAATGACCTTGCTTCCCAAAAGCCAGACCTTGCAGAAGAATGGTCGAAGAAGAATTATCCACTAATGCCTGATATGGTTACGGTATTTGCAAATAGAAAAGTATGGTGGAAGTGTAAGGAGTGCGGCAATGAATGGAACACCCTAATATCCACTCGTTCAGGAGGCAGTAAGTGTCCATATTGCAGCGGTCTAATTCTTCTGAAAGGATTTAACGATTTGAGTACAACATACCCTCAGATTGCGTCTGAGTGGTCAGAGAGGAATCTTCCTTTAGAAGCTGATATGGTAAATGCAAAATCAAGAAAGAATGTATGGTGGAAATGCAAGAAGTGTGGCAATGAGTGGAAAGCAGTGATACATTCTAGGGTGAATGGTTCTATATGCCCCGTATGTGCGGATAGAGAGGTTTTAAGTGGATATAATGACCTAGCAACTACAGACGCTCATTTGCTTTCTGAGTGGGATTTTGAAAAGAATACGAAGGTTCTGCCCACAGAGGTTTCGAGAAATTCAATGAAAATAGTCTGGTGGAAATGTTCTCTAGGACATTTGTGGAGAGGTAAAATCATTGACAGGACTATTGAGAAAAAGGGGTGTAAGGTCTGTGAAGAAGAATATTTAAGTGTCCTTCCCAGATTGCTGGTTATGTTTTACGCTAAGAGGAAAAATCTAAGAGTTTATAGCGATTATGACAAGATAATCGGTATTCCACTGGAGATGTACATAAGGGAAGAAAAGATAGCCATTGAAACAAGTGTGGGAACTGAAAAAATGGAGATATTAAAGCAGCACTTATGCTCCAAACAAGATATTAAATTGATAAAAGTGCCATATAAAATCGGAATGGATGAAGTAAGCTATGCTTCTAAGATAAAGAAAGCATTTCGCAGTATGTATATCTTCATTTCTTCCGATGAGGAAAAAGATGTACAATTCATTCGAGAAAGATTCTTTGAATGGAGAAAAGCAGTGCATAAGGAGGCGATTTGAATGAGAAAAACCAAGTATCATATTTATCTTGATGAAAAGGAATATAGGCAAGTGATGGAGTCGCTAGTTAATTTAAGGAATAATCTTATCACACAAGGAAAGTATACTGACCTTGCTGATGAAGTTCTATGTAAGCTGATAAACGCAAAGAAAAAGAAGATAAAAATTAAATATGTGTAAGTCTAAAGGCTGTCTGTTCTATATAAAAGAGCAGGCAGTTTTTTTATGCGAAAAAATATTTTCAAAAAAATTATTCGGAAATAGGTTGTCATATGGTAGTTCAATTCCAAACAAGTGAAGGGGTTCATTTGCAAAGACAGTTTGCAGAGCTTCTTCACTTGATATTTGACAATTGAATACACATTCACTAAGACTTTATTTCTGATGATTTTAGCTATGATATAAGGTACGCCGAGACCTCCTGTAAAGGGAGAGAGCGAGAAAATCATATATGAGTATTAGGTTGCCCCTAATATGGCGATGACAGTCAGAATGATAATGATACTTCTCTACGGAGCTGGCGAAGAACTCGGCAGAGGTGAGATTCCTATGAGGCAGATTAGCAGTCTGCTGCTTAGTGACTTCCTTATCAGGGGGTGTTGAGAACAAATACTGATAATAATTGCAGCCGATTCTGTCGGCTGTCTACATAGTCACAATATTTGTGGCTATTAAATCCAAAGAGAGGAGGAAGGACAAAATGTCAAATTGCAAAACGATTTCAATATGTAACCAAAAAGGCGGAGTGACCAAAATAACGTCAACGGTTAATCTTGGAGTAGGACTTGCTATGCAGGGAAAGAAAGTATTGCTGGTAGATGCAGACCCGCAGGGCGACTTAACGACTTGTCTTGGCTGGCAGGATACAGATAGCTTGGGTATCACGCTTGCAACGAAATTATCAGATGTAATGAATGAAACGATGAATGACCCGATTTCAGGTATTCTGCACCACGAAGAAGGGGTTGACCTGCTACCAGCAAATCTGGAACTGTCTGCGATGGACTTCAATCTTATGAATGCGATGAGCAGAGAAACAACCTTGAAGAATTATTTATCAGCAGTAAAGGATAAATACGATTATGTGTTAATTGATTGTATGCCTTCGCTTGGTATGATAACGCTTAATGCATTGTCTGCTTCAGACGGAGTGATTATTCCCGTTCAGGCTCAATACTTACCTGCAAAGGGTATGACGCAGTTGGTAAGCACAATCTCAAAAGTTAAGAAGTATATCAATCCCAATATAAAGATTGATGGAATACTGCTGACTCTTGTGGATAACCGTACAAACCTTGCAAGAAGTACCGTAGAAGCATCAAGAAACAGTTTTGGGAATCAGGCGAAAATATATCGTTCCCAAATACCAATCGCAGTGAAAGCAGCAGAAACATCATCAAAGGGGAAAAGCATTTATGCTTATGAACCAAAGAGTACGGTGGCAAAAGCCTACACTGATTTTACAAAGGAGGTGTTAGCTGATGGCAGGAAGAAAGAGCGACTTCACGCTTCCGACGCTCGATGATTTTTTTACGACACAAGAAATGCGAGATGAAGAAAAGGACGCAAAGATAAGAGACATTCCATTGACTGAAATTGATGAATTTCCAGACCACCCGTTTAAGGTTCGTGATGATGAAGATATGCTCAACCTTGTGGAGAGTATTAAGGAAAGGGGCGTTATTACTCCTGCTACTGTCAGGGAAAAAGAAGACGGAAGATTTGAACTTGTATCAGGACATCGTAGAAAAAGAGCCTGCGAAATCGCAGGAACAGAAACACTTCGATGTGAGGTTGTAGAGTTAAATCGAGATGAAGCTACCATATTGATGGTTGAAAGTAATTATCAAAGGTCGCAGATTCTCCCGTCAGAAAAAGCATTCGCATATAAAATGCGATTGGATGCAATGAAAAGACAAGCGGGTAGACCTAGTAAAAATAATTCGGACCCAGTGGGACCGAATTTATTAGGAAAGAGGTCTAATGAAGAATTATCTGATGAAACTGGCGACAGCACATCACAAATTAAAAGGTATATTCGTCTTACCTACCTTGTGCCAGAACTTCTGGAATTTGTAGATGATGGGAAAATAAAAATGCGACCTGCTGTTGAATTGTCGTATCTTGACGAAGAATGTCAAAGGGATATTGTGGAAGAAATTGATATGAGTGAGGCTACCCCATCACACGCACAAGCTATCCGTATGAGGCAGTTTGCCAGTGAAGGAAAACTGACTACAGAGGTTATCCAAGCGATTATGGGTGAGGAGAAACCGAACCAGAAAGAAAAAATCGTGCTTAGGGGCGATAGGGTAAGAAATCTAATCCCGAAAAATGTTCCAGTAAGCCAGACAGAGGACTTTGTGTGCAAAGCTCTTGAGCATTACAACAAGTTTTTGCGTAATAGAGCCGATAGGGATTCCAGATAGTTGCTTATTCCCCTTTCTCACACTCTAACCCCTATACCAGCAGTAAGATATATACCAGCCGAAATAATATATACTATCTCACTTATATATATCTATCTCTTGAATATAACTGTCTAATAAAAGGCAGGATTGGTACAAATGATTTTGTCTGGTACGATGAAAGATTCCCCATCGCAAAGTTGCTTATGGGCAGGTATGTCGATATGATAAACCAAAAACCATAAGGAGCGTGAATGCGATGAGAAAGTATTTGTTGGTGGGGAGCGTAATTGTTTGTATGGCTGTTTTTCTTGTTGGTTGTAACAGTCAGGCAGCCAAAGAAAGTCCAAAAGATGATTCCAAAGTGATTACTTCTTCTTCGGCTGGTGAGACAGATAAGACGACAGAAAGCAATAAGCCTACACAGACTAAGAAACTGCCAAAAACAAAGGCTAGAGAGGAATCTAAAGGCTCAGAGACAGTAATGAGCAACGAGCCACCATCAACGACAAAACAGACAGAAAAGCAAACAACAGCGAAGGTTACTTCTCCTGCCAAAAAAGAAGAACAGCCAAAGGTTAATGATTCTGCACAAAAAAAGACGGACCAGCCAAATCCAGAACCACCGAAGCAAGAACCAGTGCAAGAAGAAGCACCTGCACAAGCTGAACCAGTAGAGGAACAGACTGCAAGTTTTGATGTTAGTCCCTATGTGAATTATGCGATTTCCTATGCACAAAGCATTGGCTTAGATACGGGAACTATGGCTACTGATTGTTGGGACAATCCAATATCGGCAAATGCAGGAAAGAAGAACATTAAAGCTGATATTCAAAGCAGAATGAACAGATATAAGAATGTTGAAGGTTGTACTGGAGTATGGGTATGGACTACGAAAGAATCTGAATCAGATTATTTAATCTATATTGGCTATTACTAAAAATTAAATATTTGTATGATTGGAACGCACTATGAAAAAGATGGTGCGTTTCTTTTTATTTTAAGGAGGTCAACAAAGAATGACAAAAGGAAAGTTTAAGAAAATTGTGTCGTTTGCTATGGCAACGCTCATAGGCTTTTCAACCTTTGCAAGTGGAGGGACAACAGCATTTGCAGCAACGGGAGAAAAAGCAAGTATCTATATGGTCGATTACCCTCGGTCTGGAGATCCCAATAACAATGGAAAATGGGGACACAGTAGTATGACATATATGAATGGATGGCAAAGTGGCACAGCAGTTGCCACTGGTTTAAAAGCATTAGGTTCTTATTCGGGAACAATTGCTTATTGTATTGAACCAGGCGTCTCTCTCCATCAGGGAGATACAATGACAGAGAAAAATGAAAGTTACTTCAATAATCTTGATAGTAACAACACTGTATCAGGTGATGATATTCGGCTTTTGATTGGTCGTATTCTGACTTATGGGTATCGTGGCAGCATTAGTCTTGATTGGAAGTCACAAAATAATGATGACGCCAATAAGATTGCGGAGGCATATGCAACTCAGATATTGATTTGGGAGACAATCGTCGGAGAGCGAAATGCTTCATTTGGTCACGTCTCGCCGGGAAATCATAATGCTGTAAAGGAAGTTGTTAATTCAGCCCATCCTCTTAGAAGTAAGATTTTCAGCTATTACAACAGTATTGTTACAAGTGTTCAGAACCATACCAAAGTTCCCAGCTTTTGTACGAAATCATCAAGTAATGCAAAGGTCAACGAACTGGAGTGGAATGGCAGTAAGTATGTAACAACACTTACTGATAGCAATGGAGTTCTTGCTAATTACAATTTTACAGCAAGCGTAGATGGCGTATCATTTTCTACCAGTGGAAATAAATTGGCAATTTCAATGACAAAAGCACCAAGTAAGGAATTTACCATTACAGCTACCAAGAAAAACGCAAAGCGTAGAGGTGTAGTTGTGTGGTCTGATGGACAGAAAGGAAGTGGGATTCAAGATGTTGTCAGTTATTCGCAGGAGGTCAGTGACCCCGTAAGCGGTTATGTAAAAGCGAAAGTAAGTTATGGTTCTTGTGCTATTGAGAAAACAAGTGAAGATGGGATTGTTGATGGCATTCAGTTTACCATTGTTGGAGAAGGTGTGAACAAAACAGTAACCACAGCCAATGGCGGTAAGTTCCAATTAGATAACCTGCTTCCCGGCATTTATACAGTCACAGAGCAGAGCATTGATAAATATGAGCCACAGAACACGCAAAGAGTAACGGTTGTAGCAGGTCAGGTGTCGAAAGTAAACTTTAATAATAAGTTGAAAAGAGGCAATTTAAAAGTTGTAAAATCATCCGAGGACAATCTTGTAGAAGGCGTTAAATTTAAGCTATCTGGAAAGTCCCTATCTGGTGCAGATGTGAGTATGTTTGCGGTTACCAATAAAGATGGAGTTGCAACATTCGAGAATGTACTTATAAGCGGGACAACCCCATACACTGTGGAAGAAGTGGATACAGCAATTCGCTATGTTGTTCCAAAGAATCAGACAGCACCGATTAAGTGGAAAGAGGTTACAACTCGTGACTTTAGCAATATCCTTAAGAAATTTGCTGTTACAGTAACTAAGAGCGATAAAGAAAAAGGATTGCCACAAGGCAATGCAACACTTGCAGGGGCAGAATATGGCATTTATAAGGGAGAAACCCTTGTAGATACTTATACAACCGACAAAGATGGACAATTTACGACAAAAGAATATGTATGTGATTCTGATTGGACAATTAGAGAAATAACTCCATCAGAAGGATATTTACTGGATAAGACTATTCATAAAGTAGGAGCGGAAGCCAAGCTTTTTGAAATTGAACACAATCTTGTATCCAATGATGTAGTGGAGCAAGTAATCAAAGGCAATATTGCGATTATCAAGCATACAGACAATGGAGAAACGCAAATTGAAACTCCAGAGAAAGGCGCAGCTTTTGAAATCTATCTGAAGTCATCAGGAGGTTATGATAAAGCAAACGCTGATGAAAGGGACACAATCGAATGTGATGAAAATGGATTTGCTCAAACAAAAGATATGCCATATGGTGTATATACTGTTCATCAGACGAAAGGCTGGGAAGGTCGTGAAATGATGAAAGATTTTGATGTCTTTATTGCTCAGGATTCTCAGACCTTTCGCTATATCATTAACAATAGAAATTTTGAAAGCTTTATTAAAGTTGTAAAAGTAGACGCTGAAAGTGGGAAAAACATTCCATATGCAGGAGCAGGATTTGAGATTTATGACCCTCAGGGAAATAAAGTATCAATGACCTTTACTTATCCAACTCCGACAACAATCGACACATTCTACACAGATGCAGAAGGTACTCTTGTGACACCGCAGAAATTAGAATACGGAAAAGGTTATTCTCTTGTAGAAGTACAAGCACCTTATGGATATGTATTAGATAAAACTCCTGTAGCGTTTGATGTGACAGAAGATAATTCATCTGAGGAGGGTGGAATTAAGGTGGTTAAAGTTGAGAAAGCAAATACTCCACAGAAAGGCACAATTTCTGTAGAGAAGAATGGAGAAGTATTCTTCGGTGTAAATGTGTCTGGAGATGAGAATAGTGAAGTAATGTACCAGCCTGTCTATAAGGTTGAAGGAATGGAAGGTGCGGTATATGAAATTAAAGCACTTGAAGACATTATCACTCCAGATGGAACATTAAGATACGAAAAAGGGCAGTTGGTTGATACCATTACAACTACCAAAGACGGAGATGTTAAAAGTAAGAAACTATATCTTGGAAAATATTCTGTAACAGAAGTAAAAGCTCCTTTTGGAATGACATTAAGTGGAGAAACCCATAATGTAGAACTTACTTATGCAGGTCAGGAAGTAGCTGTAACAGAAACAGGAACAAGCTTCTATAATGAGCGTCAAAAAGTAGAAATCAGCCTTGAAAAAATCTTGGAGCAAAATGAGGAATACCACGTTGGAATGAATGGTGAAATTAAGAATATCAGCTTTGGATTATATGCGAATAAAGAATTAGTTTCATCAAGTGGTACTGCAATCCCGGCAGATGGATTGATTGAAGTAATTACTCTGTCTGAAGATGGAAAAGCAAAGATAAGTACAGACCTTCCACTTGGAAGTTACTATGTAAAAGAGATTGCAACAGATGAGCATTATATCCTAAGTGATGAAAAGTTCCCCGTAGAGTTTGAGTATGCAGATCAGGACACTGCTTGTGTGAAACTTGCTGTCAATGATGGAAAACCTATTGAAAATAAGCTGCTTTATGGAAGTGTCTCTGGTATGAAGGTTGATGAAAATGGAAAGGAACTTGGAGGTGCTTTAATAGGTATCTTTAAGTCAGATGAAACGAAATTTACGAAAGAAAATGCAATTAAGGTAACTACCTCTGAAAAAGACGGTAGTTTTTCTTTTGAAAAAATTCCTTTTGGAAACTGGATTGTAAGAGAAATTAAGCAGCCAGAAGGATTTGTCCTTGATGATACTTGCTATGAAGCGAATATTACAGAAAATGAGCAGGTTATAAAGGTGAAAATTGTCAATGAATATGTTTTTGGGAATATCAAACTTACAAAGGTAGATGCTGATTATCCAGATAACAAATTGGCGGGAGCAATTTTTGAATTATACAAGGATATAGACGGAAATGGAACACTTGATAAAAATGATGAGCTTGTTGGTGAACTTGGAGAAACAAGCGTTGGAATCTATGAGAAAAAGGTACTTCCATATGGAAAATATCTTGTGAAAGAGGTAAAAGCACCAGATGGATTTGTCCTTGATACAAAAGAGTACAGCGTATTTATTGAAGAAGATGAAAAAACTTATGAGATTGAAAACAAAGCAGGTGTTGGATTTATCAATGAAGCGATGAAAGGTACTTTGAAAATTCATAAGACATCTACAGACGGAAAAGTAGAAGGCTTTACTTTTAGAGTTACAGGTGTGGATGGATACGATAGAACCTTTACGACTGACAAAAATGGAAACATTGTTGTTAAAGATTTAAGAATCGGAGCATATAAAATTTCAGAAGTGAAAGATGATGTTTCGGTTGGATATATCCTGCCAGAGGATAAAAATGTGACGATTGAATACGACAAAACAGCGGAGGTTACAATGCACAACACGATTAGGGAAACACCGAAAACAGGAGATGATAGCAAAGCAGGACTATGGATTGCTTTAGCAGGCATTTCAGCTTTAGGACTTGGAATTGCTACGGGACTTTACCGCAGAAAGAAAAGAGAAGGGAGAGAAAACTAATGTATGTAAAATCAATTATTGCACTGGTTTTAGTCGCCTTTTTAGTGGGTGGCTTTATATTTTTAAAAATAAAAGATAAGAACAAATAGAAACACTTTGGGGCGGAGCGAAACACTTCGCCCTTTTTAAATTGAAGGAGGTCAATATGAATAATCCAAGTACCATCGAAGAAGTGGTTATTTCCGTTTTGGAAACAAGCACTGACGCTCGTAATGATGATATGAAGCTTTATCTTTTGGTGTGTGATAAAGTAAATCCTTTTGTGGGGAGTAATAATATTGGAAGTATCCCATTTGCAGTGATTATGAATATTTACAAGGAATTGAATTTACCACATTTTGAGAGTGTTCGCAGGTCAAGAGCAAAGATACAAGCGAAACACCCTGAACTGGCAGGAGACCCTGCTTGCAGAAAGGGAAGACGACAATTAGAAGGAATGTATAGAACATATGCGAAGATTTAGGAGGGAAAAAAAGATATGGCAAATGAGGTTACAATGCAGCAAAAAATAAAAGTGATTAGTAAACTTACTGATTCGGGCTGTGATACCGAAAAGAAATTAGCAAAACTAGATATGCCGAGTATTCTTAAAATCAAAGGAATCAGCATTCCCGATATGAATGTCATTATGAAGCTGCAAGAAACATCAAAAAGCGGAAAGCTTTATTCTTATTTATGTAGTGGAAGTGATGACATTGAAAAAAGCTAGGAGGTGAGAAATAAATGGCAAGAAAATACGACCTAATTTCAGAGCTTTATGAAAGAACTTGCTTTTCAATAACAGAAAATCCATTGAATTGGGAGAGCTTTCTTAAAACTGCTGGGAAAAATTTCAGACTTCGATTTGATGAGCAGCTTTTGATATTTGCTCAACGACCTGACGCAACAGCAGTTCTTGAAATTGAAAAGTGGAATAAAACATTTGGAAGATGGGTCAATAGAGGAGCAACAGGAATTGCTGTTTTTGAGGATTTTACACGAAAACGCCAACGACTAACTCATTATTTTGATATATCTGATACCCACGCCAGCAGGTACGCTAGACCCGTTCCTCTGTGGACAATGAATACGCAATATGAGAAAGAAGTAATCGAAACACTGGAAAATACCTTCGGCGGAGTGAATGACACGACTGACTTTGCAAAGGTAATTATGGAAAGTGTAAATAATGCAGTAGATGATAATATTGACGATTACTTATCTGATTTTGATAGTGTTATATTAGGCAGTGATATGGAATATTTCTCCGATGACGAAAGAAAAGCGATGTATGTCACTCTCGTAAAAAACAGTGTTGCATATATGATGATGAGTAGGCTTGATATTGATGCAGATAAGTATTACTCCAAAGAAGATTTTAGTGCTATTAAGAATTTTAATTCTCAAGATACACTTAATGCTATCGGATTTGCTACAAGTGATATAGCAGAGATGGGACTTATGCCAGTCAGCAGAACAATCAATGCTTGTAATAGAGAAAATCGCATAATTGAAAGAAATCATCAATCTGATTACAATAAAGACAATCAAAATACGGAAAGGAGCATTGTCAATGAAACAGATAGAATACACAATGGTGGGCGATTACAACCTGCCGAATCTAGCACTTCCAGAGCAACCAGAAGTAATGCTGGGGAAATGGTCGCAGATGAGAAAAGAATATCTGAAGAATCACCACAAGATTCTATATTACAATCTTTTAACGAAGGGGAAAATGACAGAACATCTGGCACAGATACAGCAAAGAGCGATGGAACTGGAAGAATCCCTAGTGAAGAAGATGTCCATAGAAATGGGACTTACAGAGGAAATGAAAGCAACGGATATGATAAAATGGGTACAGATGATGAACAATCTCCGTCAGTCAGCTCAGGAAATCGTGAAGGAACAAGTAATATACGCTTAGATGAAAAAGCGTTACCATCCGTAAATGAACAATTAGAATTATTTGAGAAAGCAGAGGAAAATAAAGCCTCTGTTTTTTCTATTCCGCAGGAAGTAATAGACGCTACTTTAATCAGTGGTTCAGGTTTTGAAAATGGAAAAATGCGAATCTATGAGCAGTTCCAAAAGAGCTTATCAACAAAGGAAAATGCGGATTTTTTAAAGAATGAATATGGTGTTGGTGGTTCTTCTCACGCAGGAGGTAATAGTGGATATGGGCAAGACCACAATGCCAAAGGAATTGATATTCACAAAGGGTATAGCGAGAATCGACCTCATATTTTGCTTAACTGGACACAGGTGGCAAAACGAATTGAAGTGCTAATTGCTAACGACAGATACCTTAATGATAAAGAAAAGGAACAATATCCTGATTGGCTTTATGAACAAGAAACAAAACGAGCCGAGATATTAGAGCAAAAAAGGAATCGTGAAATCCTGAATACAGCTCCATCAATGAATGAAGATATTATCGGCAAGGAAGTTACTATTGAGGGAACGACCTTTGTAATTGAGAGGTACTCTGAAGATAGTGGTGATGTATCTATGTGTCCTACGGTGGGGTATCCCATCAATCGAGTAGAGAAGATTGAGTTTGTTCGCCAGTTCTTAGAAGTTCCTACTGCTTATGATAAGGTGGAAATGAAACCTGATATAACTTCTGAGTATGAATATCATCTTGGAGACGCAGTGTATATTGGCAGTGAAAAGTACGAAATATTATCCTTTGACGATGAAAGGGTAATGCTTTACGACTATGAAATGCCTCTGTTTAATAAGGAGTTTACAAGGGAGGATTTTGATAACAAGGTCAGAGAGAATCCGTTGAATGACTTCTTGATAGTTACAGAAAATGAGCTAGATGATGAGCCAGACATTGCACAGCGTTTGGTTAGATTTTTGAAGGACTATGACCATTATGAATATCAAGACAACTTAGAGATTGGCGATACAGATGATGATGTTATAGAAAATGTCAGAAACAATCTGAATGACGGTAATTATATATCTGGTATCAAAGAGTTCTTATCAGGAGAACTTGATGAGTTAAAAAGAGAAAGCCCAGAGAGGGCAACAATCGAAAAGCTACTATCAGACTTAGCTCCATATGAACAATCAGATGAAGTACAAGCTGAACCTATAGCAGTTGAAACGGAGGTTGAGACAGCACCAACACCAATTACTCCTGCTTGGGAACAAAAGAAGCGTACTAGAGTGCAGAGTTTTGACTTGCATCCAGATATTGCAATGAGTAAGAGAAACACTTTTGATTTGAGAAACCATCCTGTAGAGGAAGTGACTAAAAAAGAACGCTTCCGAAGAAATATTATGGCAATTCAGCTTGTGAAAAAATGTGAAGATGAAAATAGATTTGCCACTCCAGAGGAACAAGAAGTTTTGTCGAAATATGTCGGATGGGGCGGACTGTCTGAAGCTTTTGATGATAGAAACTCAGGCTGGGGTACAGAATATCTTGAACTGAAAACAGTTCTTTCACCAGAAGAATATGCTGCTGCAAGAGAAAGTACTCTAACAGCTTTTTATACTCCTCCTGCTGTAACAAGTGCTATTTATAAAGCAATGGAACAGATGGGATTTAAGGAGGGAAATCTATTAGAGCCATCGTGTGGTATTGGAAATTTTATTGGTATGTTGCCTAAATCAATGGAAGATACAAAGATTTATGGAGTTGAATTAGATAAAATTTCAGCAATGATTGCACAGCAACTTTATCAGAAATCATCAATAGCAGCACAAGGATTTGAAGATGTGAATGTACCAGATAGCTTCTTTGATGGTGTAGTTGGCAATGTTCCTTTTGGAGATTTCAAGGTCTTAGATAAAAGATATGATAAGCATAATTTCCTTATTCACGATTATTTCTTTGCGAAATCTCTCGACAAACTTCGACCAGGTGGGGTTATGGCTCTCGTTACCAGCAAAGGAACAATGGATAAAGAAAACAGCAAAGTTCGTAAGTATATCGCACAAAGGGCAGAACTTCTTGGAGCTGTTAGACTACCTAATAATACTTTTAAAGGTAATGCAGGAACAGAAGTGGTATCAGATATTTTGTTCTTACAGAAGCGAGATAGAATCATTGATATTGAACCTGAATGGGTACAACTTGATACCACTGAAGAAGGAATTAAAATGAATTCTTACTTCGTCACTCATCCAGAGATGATACTTGGTGAGATGAAAATGGTGTCAGGAAGATTTGGAATGGAAGCAACTTGTGAGCCATATGAGAATGCTGATTTAGAAATACAGCTTTACGAAGCAGTAGAGAATATACACGCAGAGATTTTGGACTATGAAATAGAAGATGATTTAGAGGAAGATAATTCTATTCCAGCAGACCCGACTGTTCGTAATTTCTCTTATACTATTCTTGATGATGAAATCTATTTTAGAGAGAATTCAAGAATGAATCCAGTAGAAGTATCAGCAACAGCACAGAACAGAAGAAAGGGTATGATAGGTATTCGTGAGGCAGTAAGAACACTTATTGAAATGCAAACGGAAGATTATCCTGAGGCAGAAATAAAGATTGCTCAGGCTACGCTTAACAATCGTTATGATTCATACACCAAAAAGTATGGACTTATCAATAGCAGAGCAAATACTTCTGCATTTGGTGATGACAGTTCTTATTCTTTATTATCAGCACTTGAAATTATTAACGAGAATGGGGAGCTTGAACGCAAGGCTGATATGTTCTATAAACGCACGATTAAACCTCATACACCAGTAACCGAAGTAGATACTGCAAGTGAAGCATTAGCTGTGTCAATGGGTGAAAAAGCCTGCATTGATATGGAGTATATGCAAGGACTACTAGGCAAGTCAGAAGAAGAAATATATAACGACCTGAAAGGAACGATTTTCCTAAATCCTATGTATGGATATTCTGATTCAAGTGAACGAAAGTATGTTATGGCAGATGAATATTTATCTGGAAATGTTAGAGAAAAGTTAGATATTGCCCATAGAACAGCACAGCTTTATCCAGAAGATTATGCGATAAATGTTGAAGCTTTAGAGAAAGTACAGCCAAAGGATTTGACTGCAAGTGAAATATCAGTTCGTCTGGGTGCTACTTGGTTGCCACCAGAAATCGTACAGCAATATATTTTCGAGTTTTTGGAAACACCAAGATACTCTCAGTGGAATATAAAAGTTCACTTCTCCGAATTTACAAGTGAATGGAATATTGAGGGTAAGTCTTATGACAGAGGAAATGTAAAAGCTAACAGTACTTACGGTACAAGCCGAATAAACGCATATAAGATAATGGAGGAAACTCTGAACCTAAAAGATGTGCGTATTTTTGATTATATTGAAGATGAGGAAGGAAAGAAAAAGGCTGTTCTAAATAAGAAAGAAACTGCAATTGCACAAGCAAAGCAGGAGCTTATCAAACAAGGATTCGTAGATTGGATTTGGTCAGAGCCTACCCGAAGGGAACGGCTTACTAAGTTATATAATGAAAAATTCAATTCAATCAGACCTAGAGAATATGATGGAAGTCATATAATTTTCAATGGTATGAATCCAGAAATTGATTTAAGAGAACATCAAAGAAATGCAGTGGCTCATATCCTTTATGGAGGAAATACTTTATTAGCTCACGCAGTAGGAGCTGGAAAAACCTTTGAAATGGTTGCAGCTTCTCAGGAATCAAAAAGGCTGGGACTTTGCAATAAATCCCTTTTCGTAGTACCAAATCACCTGACGGAGCAATGGGCGGCAGAGTATTTGCAGCTTTACCCGGCAGCTAATATTTTGGTTGCAACAAAGAAAGATTTTGAGACAAAGAATCGCAAGAAATTCTGTGGGAGAATTGCAACTGGAGATTATGACGCAGTTATTATCGGGCATAGTCAATTTGAAAAAATACCGATGTCTATTGAAAGGCAAAAGGCAATTTTACAGCAGCAAGTTGATGAACTGACAGATGGAATCATAGAACTAAAGCGTAATCGTGGAGAAAAATTTACGATAAAACAGCTTGAAAAATCAAAGAAATCCATAAATCAGAAACTGGAAAAACTGAATGACCAAAGCAGAAAAGACGATGTTGTGACTTTTGAAGAATTAGGAGTAGATAGGCTCTTTATTGATGAGAGTCATTACTATAAAAATTTATTCCTCTATACAAAGATGAGAAATGTAGGAGGGATTGCACAAACGGAAGCACAGAAATCCTCTGACTTATTTATGAAGTGTCGTTATCTTGATGAGATAACGGGAGGGCGAGGAACGGTATTTGCTACTGGAACGCCTATATCAAATTCGATGGTGGAACTATATACCATACAAAGATATTTGCAGTATGGAACACTTGTAAAAAACAATTTGCAACACTTTGATGCTTGGGCAAGTACCTTTGGAGAAACAGTTACTGCGGTTGAATTAACACCTGAAGGAACTGGATATAGAGCAAAAACAAGGTTCGCAAAATTTTATAACCTGCCAGAGCTTATGGCAATGTTCAAAGAGGTTGCTGATATAAAAACAGCAGATATGCTTAATCTTCCAGTACCAGAAGCGAAGTATCATAATATAGCAGTTAAGCCATCTGAAATGCAAAAAGAAATGGTAGAATCACTGGCAGAAAGAGCCGAGAAGGTTCGAGGCGGTGGTGTGGATTCCAGCGTTGATAATATGCTGAAAATCACAAAAGATGGTCGTAAACTTGCCCTCGACCAAAGAATGCTGAATGAGATGTTACCAGACTTTGAAGATAGTAAGATTAACGCCTGCGTTGAAAATATCTATCGAATCTGGAATGAAACCTCAGAAAAGAAATCAGCACAGTTGGTATTTTGCGACCTTTCAACACCGAAAAATGACGGTAGTTTCTCTGTTTATAATGACATTAGAAAGAAGCTGATTGAAAGAGGAATACCTGAAAAAGAAGTACGATTTATTCACGAAGCCGATACAGATATGAAGAAAAAGGAACTATTTCAAAAAACACGAAAAGGAGAAGTTAGAGTCCTTCTTGGCTCAACGCAGAAGATGGGAGCAGGAACAAATGTGCAGGATAAATTAGTTGCACTGCACGATGTAGATTGTCCCTGGAGACCTTCAGATTTGGAACAAAGAAGTGGTCGTATCATAAGGCAGGGTAATGAAAATCCAGAGGTAAATATCTATCGTTATGTAACAGAGCAGACCTTTGATGCATACCTTTATCAGCTTGTAGAAGGGAAACAGAAATTCGCAAGCCAGATTATGACAAGCAAATCTCCAGTACGCTGTGCAGAGGATATTGATGAAACTGCATTATCTTATGCAGAAATAAAAATGCTTGCAACTGGTAATCCCTATATCAAAGAAAAGATGGATTTAGATATTCAGGTACAGAAATTGAAGCTACTAAAATCTAATTTCCTTTCCGAGAAGTATAGATTAGAGGACAAAATAATTAAGTTTTATCCTCAGAGAATTACTACTTTGGAAACACGAATTGAAGGATTAAAAAAAGATGTTATAACAGCAAAGGAAAACCCGAAGCCAGTAGATGACCGTTTTGTCGGTATGAAGGTTTCGGGTATTTTTTATGCAGAAAAAGCAGAAGCAGGAAAAGCAATCATTGAAGCTTGTAAATCAATGACAAGTCCTGACCCCATTCCGTTAGGAGAGTATAGAGGATACAAGACGGAGCTGCTATTCAATACCGTAGAGCGAAATTATGAAGTGAAGCTAAAGGGAGAAACAAGTCGAAATGTGTCGCTTGGAGAAGACCCGCTTGGAAATATCATAAGACTGGATAATGGGATAGATAAGTTCGCTGAAACACTTTCGGCTTGTGAATATGAGCTTGAAAACACCCAAAATCAGTTTGAAACTGCTAAGCAGGAAGTAGAAAAACCATTTGTCCACGAGGAAGATTTAAAAGGAAAACTTGCAAGATTAGATGAACTCAACATTCTTCTGAATATGGATAAAACAGAAAATGAAATTGTTGGAGGAGAGCCTGATGAGGGCGATTCTAACACCCTTAGGAAAGAAAAAACAAATGAGCGAGATAGTCGCTAGAAAGCAGGTAATTATGAAAAAAGACAAAATCACTTATGAGTGTCAGGAAAGAGACAGCAAAAAAGATTTAAGACGTTATCGTCTGTATGCTCAGAAAATGAAGAACAAAAAAGACTTAAGAAAGTAGAGGGAAAAGACTATGGATTACAGAGAATTTATAAATGAAATCAGGGAAAATATCTTAGATTTTATGCCGCCAGAGTATGGCACTGCCGAAGTTAGAGTAGATGGAGTAATGAAGAATAACAGCGTTATGAAGCAGGGACTATCTATTCATAAGGATGGAGCAGTCATTACACCGAAGCTATATTTGGAGGACTTTTTTCAGTCATATGAGAATGGAATTTCAATGGAAGATGTATGCTCCCGCATTGCAAATGAGTATGTAAAACATACCATTGACGATAAGACTTTTAGTGCAGAATCCATTATGGATTTTGAAAAGGCAAAGAATAATATCACAACAAAGGTAGTTTGTGCAAAAAACAATAAGAGCCTGCTTCGTGACAGACCATCTACAAAATTAGATGATTTGGCAGTAGTGTATCAAGTGGAAGTTGGCATTACACAAATTGGCAAATGTACAACACCGATAACAAATGAAATTATGAGAAGCTGGGGTGTTACAGTAAATGATATTCACAAAACTGCGGTGGATAATACAGAAAGATTAAATCCATCGAGGCTCATTGCAATGGAATCCGTAATATTTGGCACTGAGGAAAACTTCCTAGAAGAAGGCAAGCCTTATGAACAGTGTGCAATGATGATTTTGACAAATGAGAATAAAATGGGAGGAGCAGCGGTACTTGCCAATCCAGATACACTTGGAAAAGTGTCAGAGGTTATCAATGATAGCTTCTATATCTTACCCTCATCTGTCCACGAGGTTATAGTGATACCAAAGGAAGTGGCAAGAGAAATGGGTATGACACCAAAGGAACTTGGAGAAATGGTGCGTGATGTGAATGCTCAGGAAGTTAGCAGAGAGGAACGCTTATCTGACCATATCTATGAATTTGATAAGGATAAAAAATCTCTTGAAACTGTGAAAGAATCCAAAGAAAAGACAAAAGATTTGGAAAGATAGGAAGGTGAGCATATGCCATATATCCCACCAGAAGTTATTACGGAAGCCAAGAGAATGGACCTGCTTACCTATCTTAAAAACTATGAGCCAAGTGAAATTGTAAAGCTGTCTGGGAATAATTATTCCACCAAAGAACACGATAGTTTAAAAATCTCTAACGGTAAATGGATGTGGTGGAGCAGAGGAATTGGGGGCAAATCTGCCCTCGATTTCCTTATTAAAGTAAGAGGACTCAATTTTATAGAGGCAGTGGAAACCATTATGGGCAATGTGTCTGTGTGCAGTCCTACTTATGAAATTCTTCAGAAGGATTATGAAGATAGACCTTTACTTTTACCAGAGAAAAGTCCTACCAATGGCGTTGCTACAGAATATTTGTTTAAGCGTGGAATTGATTATGAAATCATCAATTACTGTTTGGACAGAGATTTGATTATGGAGTCGCTACCCTATCACAATGTAGTTTTCGTTGGATACGATGAGAACAAAGAAGCAAAATATGGTGCATATCGGGCGACCAATGGTAAACGTATTATGGGTGATTGTTCGGGAAGTAAAAAGGAATACTCTTTCCGCTTAATAGGCGGGAACGACAATGTTCTCCATCTATTTGAGTGTGCTATTGACCTACTATCATATGCGACCTTGTGTAAGTTAGGTGGCAAAAACTGGCGTGATATGAACCTCGTTTCTTTGTCAGGCGTGTATTCGCCAAAGAAAAATATAGAGGAAAGCAAAGTGCCAGTCACAGTAGAAAAGTTCTTAGAAGAACATAAGGGTACTCGCAGTATCGTTCTTCATTTTGATAACGATATTGCAGGAAGAAAGGCAACGCAGGGATTAAAAGCAGTGTTGCAAAGTGAGTATAAAGTCGTTGATAAACCACCTTTAAAGGGAAAGGACTTCAACGACTTTCTTTGTATCCGAATGAATATAAATCAAAACAAATTCAAAGAGGAAAGGAAGGAGTACAGATGAATGTAGAACAAATAAAGGAAACTTATACTGAGGGAATGACCATTGTTCTTGAAGAAATGAAAGGTGAAAAAACAATGCCTGATGGACTTCGTGGGACAGTAAAATTTGTTGATGATGTAGGACAGATTCATATGAATTGGGAAAATGGAAGCTCTCTTGCGTTAAATATTGAGGAAGATAAATTCTTTACAATGGAGGAGAAAAAGATGATTTCAGTAATATTAGTAGAGCCTGGAAAGTATCCAAAGAAGATTGATATTGAAGATTCCTTAGAAGCAATGCAGGAAGTTGTCGGTGGTTATATTGAAGAATATATGCCATTTGATGATGATGTAGCGATTGTTTGTAATGAAAAAGGAAAGATGAATGGAGCTGAGCTTAATCGGGCTGTATACGATAAAGATGGTGAGTTGATGGACATTGTGGCAGGCAAATTCTTTTTGTGCTATGCGCCGATTGAAAGCGAAACATTTCAGAGTCTGCCAAAGGATATGGAGAATAAATACAGAGAAAAGTTCAGGTTTCCAGAGAGATTTTTCAAGCAAAATGATGAGATTAAGGTAGTTCCTTATAAGCCTATAAACAAGGAAATGGAACGATAAAATTCAGAAATTGGGGGCAACCAAGAAAGTCTGTATATTCTTAGCGAGCAGACCATTTGGATAACCACAGTTTCCAAACGGTAAATACTCGTTAGGGGTTGCCCCTAATACCCCAAGAAAGGAACTTGATAATATGAGAAAGAGAAATATTCAAAAGATTGTAAGATTTAATCGCAGTGAAGCACAGGATTTACAGAGGAAATCCAAGAAAACGTGTATGAGCGAAGCAGGTCTGATTAGGCTTCTGATTAAAGGTTACGAGCCGAAAGAAAAACCAGATGAAAGATTCTTCGATACAATGAGAGAGTTATCGGCTATTGGAAATAACATTAACCAGCTTGCAATTAAAGCCAATGCACTTGAATTTGTAGATGCAGTAATGCTGAAGAAGGAAGCAGAGCGTTGGCATAAGTTCCAAGCTGATGTGGAACAAGTATTTCTTCGCCCTGATAAAAGTAATATGAAATGGCAGTAAGTAAACTCTGGTCTGTTTCTACTAATTTGGAGCGTGTGATTGAATATGCAGCGAATCCAGAAAAGACATCAGCAAAAGTATATAGTGAAGAACAATATCAAGCTCTTGCTGATGTTTTATCCTATGCAAAAGATGAGGAGAAAACAGAGCAGGAGTTTTATGTTGAAGGGATAAACTGTAATCCAATCACAGCTCGTGACCAATTTGTAACTACAAAGGAGCTGTTCGGTAAAACGGAAGGGATTCAAGCATACCACGCATACCTTAGTTTTAAAGAACAGAATATTACGCCAGAGATGGCACAAAGAATAGGAATGGAATTTGCAAAAGAGGTGTGGGGAAAGAAATTTCAGGTTGTGGTTACCACTCATCTGAATACCAAACATCTACACTGCCACTTTGTAATAAACTCGGTATCGTTTCTTGATGGAAAGAGATTATGGGGTGAAGAAAAAGCGTGGTTTAAATTCAGACTTGTAGCGGATAGAATTTGTGAAAAATATGGATTGTACTTTAATCCGAATCCCAATAGGAGCAAACAAAATTCCTATTACTATAAGCAGGAGCAGGCAGGAATGCCAACCAGATATTCTATGGTTAGAAGTGCCATTGATGAAGCGATTGCTCACAGCACCAATCTCAAAACATTTGAGTACAATCTCACGCAGATGGGATACACACACTGTCTAAGCGAGAGCAGAAAATACTGGACAGTCATTCCAAAAGGATACAGTAGGCCAATAAGACTTAAAAATCTTGGAGAACAATACAGTGAGGAAGCGATAAAACGAAGGCTTATCGAGAATCAAAGGCTTCAGATACTTCCATTTTCAAGTGGAAGTGGAAAGCAATATAATCTTCCAACCAGAGGAGATAAAATCAAAAAAAAGAGTGGTATGTATCGCTTGTATCTTTACTATTGCTACAAGTTAGGATATTTACCCAAATATAAGAAACCAGATACAAATAAGCTTCACTATCTTTTGAGAGAAGATTTATTGAAGCTGGATAAAATTTCAGAGGAGGCAAGGCTGCTTGGTCGTGAGAATATCTCGACAGATAAGCAGCTTTTCTCATATAAAGAATCCGTTATGGGAGAGATTTCAAAACTGACTGATGATAGAACGCACCTGCGAAAAATGATGAGAAGAAAAATAAGTGACGATGAGCTATCAAAAGTCAAAGATGAAGTTTCGACAATAACCGACAAAATACGACTGCTCCGTAAGGAAGTAAAAACTTGTGAAAGTATTGCCGAAAGGTCAAAGGTGATGGAATATAACTTATCACAAGACAGAAAGCCAGAGCAGAAGAACAAAAGGAAGGAGAAAGAAACCTATGAACAACGGTGGTGACGCAGCGGAACAAATTGTTAGATTATCCCTTGAAGGGGTAGAAGTAGCTGCTAAATTAAGTGGTTCAGCCGCAAAGAATATTGCCATTCTTTTGGCTTCCGTATTAAAGCAGGAAGCAAGTCAGGCGAACAAGACAAGAGGAAAAGCAAGACTTACCAATATGATTAAATCAGGTAAAGAATTAAAAGTGTTTTCCATTTCAAATAAAGACCTGAAAATATTTACGGAACAGGCAAAGAGGTATGGAGTTTTGTACTGCGTGCTTCGAGAAAAAAATACGAAGGGAGACAATGCTCCTGTAGATATTATTGCTCGTGCAGAAGACGCTTCTAAAATTCAGCGTATTGTAGAAAGATTTGACTTTAATACGGTTGAGAAAGCTTCTGTTATTGCGGAAGCACAAAAGGAGCAAGCCGATAGACAGAGCGTGGCAAAGGAAATGCCTACGAAGTCCAAAAATGAAATTATTATGGAGGAGGCAGTCAGAAAGCCAATGCAAAAGGAGGGACAGTCTCAGTCAAACCCCTCTGTTGCCAAGACGGACAAAAACCCTCCGTCAAGGCAAAGCTCAGAGCAGGTAGATATGCTCTCTGACAAGGGTGTTGCTGGCAAGGATACAAAACCATCTGTTAAGGAGAAACTTGACAGATATAAGGCAAAAGCAAACCAGCAAAAGGAATCAGAACGCAAAACACCTGAGATTGATAAGCCAAAATCCACAACAAAAAATGCACAGACAGTGCATACGCAGCCAAAACCTAAAGTGAAAAAATCAAAAGAGAGGTAGCCAAAATGACAAATGATTTTGAACCAAGAAAAGCGAATGAAAGACCAAGACTTTCAAAAGAAGAGTTTGCAGAGAAAAAGAAAGCAGAAAAAGAAGGCATTTATATAATGGCAGATGAAACTGGAAAAGAAATTGTAAATGACCCTGAGAAGTTTATGGAATATCTAAATACGCAAAGCCAGATGGATAGATATTCAGCAGTGAATACACTTCTTATTTACAATCAGTTTCCAGAAGCGACACAGTTAAAAAACTTTGAAGACTGGAGCAAAGAAAATGTGAGAGTGAAAAAGGGTGTGAGAAGTATTTCTATCTTAGAGCCAGTAGAATATACCCGAAAAGATGGGAATACAGGAGTATCTTATAATGTGAAAAAGGTATTTGATGTTTCACAGACAAATGCAAAGAGACCGCCTGCACCAAGCGTAAATCGTGACCCGAAAGAATTGATTACTACAATGCTTGATTCATCACCCGTTGATGTAGAAGGAACGAATGAACTTCCATATCCGAATATGGCAGCATTTTATAATAATGAGAAGCAGGTACTCTATGTGAAAAGAGATGTGGGAGATAGTGTCGCTGTTGCTCAATGCGTAGCACAGGAACTTGGACACGCCCAGCTTTCCATCAATAGTGACAAATACAGCCGCTTGGAGATGGGATTTCCCGCAGTGTGCATTGGCTATATGCTTTGTAAAAAGTATGGAGTGGACACACAGAATTTTGCTATCAATCGAATTCCTGACAATATGAAAAATGCAGAGCCGCAGGAAATCAGAGGAGAACTTTCCAAAATGAGAAATGCAATGGCGGAAATCCATTCCAGAGTTTCTGATGAGCTGTATAAGAAAAAGCAGGAACGTTTCAAAGATTATGAAAGATAAGGTGAGCATATGGTAAAAGAAGAAAAATATTATATTGCTTTGGATGACTATGAGCATGGAATTATTGTCCGCTCTCTCAATGACACGAAAACGGAACTTCAAAAAGAAGGAAAGTTTACAAGTGATGTGAATGACCTTATTGTGAAAGTCGGAACAGCCCCAAAGAAGAAATTCAAAGTAATAGAAAAAGATAATGAATCGAGATAGAGAAAAACAGTCGTCAATTATTTTATCTCTGATTGGCATTATTCCTATGATATGGCTTGGATTAAAAATTGCACCATCAGCCAAAGGTGGTCTGCCAGAAATATTCCAAAGCTTGATGTTGATATTTGAAAAACCATTCCATATAGAATTTTGTGAAGACAGCCTAAAAACGGTCCTCATTTTGCTCTTGTGCTATGGAATGGGGATTGGTATCTATCTCTCATCGAATAGGAACTATCGCAGACGGGAAGAGCATGGTTCGGCTAAGTGGGGCAATGCCAGAACCGTAAATAAGAAATATAGGCAAAGTCCGCAATCAGAGAACAAGTTAATGACTCAATCGGTGAGTATTGGGTTAAACGCTAAGAAACACAGGCGAAACCTTAATACCTTAGTATGTGGTGGTTCAGGTGCAGGAAAGACAAGATTTTATTGTAAACCGAATCTAATGCAATGTAATACCTCGTTTGTAATACTTGACCCGAAGGGAGAAATGCTTCGAGATACGGGTAAACTCCTTGAGAATAGAGGATATGAGGTAAGGGTTCTTGATTTAATCTCAATGGAAAAGAGCCATTGTTATAATCCATTTGTATATTTAAAAAATGACAATGATGTGCAAAAGTTGGTCACCAATCTTTTTAAAAGTACAACGCCAAAAGGTTCGCAGAGTAATGACCCATTTTGGGATACTTCTGCTTCAATGCTTCTTCTTGCACTTGTCTTTTATTTGCATTATGAAGCACCCGAAGAAGAACAGAATTTTGCAATGGTAATGGAGATGTTAAGGGCGGCATCCATAGAAGATGAAGAAGACACAAGACCGTCTCCCCTTGATGAATTGTTCCAAGATTTAGAGATGATAAATCCTGAGCATATTGCCTTGAAATATTATCGTTCTTACCATTCAGGTTCTGCCAAAACATTAAAATCAATTCAGATTACACTTGCAGCACGATTAGAAAAATTCAACTTGGAAAGTTTAGCTGCACTTACGACAACAGATGAACTAGACCTGCCATCTATGGGAGAGAAGAAGGTGGCACTGTTCGCATTGATACCAGATAATGACTCCAGTTTTAACTTTCTGGTCTCGATTTTATATACACAATTATTTCAACAGCTTTTCTATACTGCTGACCATATCTACGGTGGAAGTTTGCCAATGCCAGTCCATTTTCTAATGGACGAATTTGCAAATGTTTCATTGCCGGATGACTTCGACAAGATTTTGTCGGTAATGCGTTCCCGTAGTGTATCGGTCAGTATTATTTTGCAAAATTTAGCACAGTTAAAAGCACTTTTTGAAAAACAGTGGGAAAGCATTGTGGGTAACTGTGATGAGTTCCTCTATCTTGGTGGAAACGAACAGTCAACCCATAAATATGTGTCAGAACTTCTAGGTAAGGAAACCATTGATACGAATACCTTCGGAAAAAGTACAGGCAGAAGTGGTAACTACTCCACGAACTATCAAATAAGTGGCAGAGAATTACTTACCCCAGATGAAGTAAGACTTCTGGATAATCAATATGCCATTCTTTTCATTCGAGGAGAACGCCCAGTGATGGACTTGAAGTATGACATTTTAAAACATCCAAATGTCGCTATGACAACAGATGGAAAAGAAAAACCGTATGCACACGGTGAGGTAACAATTGAACACACAACTATCTCTATGATTGCGATGGACATTACAATGCTTCCAAGTGAGAACTATGGAGAAACAAACTATGAACTTCTATCCGATGAGGATTTTGAAGGAAACAACAACTTATAATTTGGAGGAAATGAATATGACATTTTTTAAGAAAAATAACGAAACAAAGGTAACTAAGAAACTTCCAATGACAGGAAAGGTGAAGAAAGGTTTTAAAGCATACTGCACGATGATGATTATGGGTGCTTTGATTATTGGAACGGGTACAGTGGCATTTGCTGCTGAAGGAGGCGACCCTCTTACCGTTATCAATAATCTATCCACATTTATCTTTAGTCTGATTCGTGCGATTGGTCTTATCCTTTTAGGATTTGGTATCGTGCAGGTAGGCTTGTCACTGAAATCTCACGACCCATCACAGAGAGCTAATGGATTTCTTACACTTGCAGGTGGTATTATCATCACATTTGCAAAAGAAATTCTTACTCTTATCACTGGAGCGTAAGACGGGGTTCGTTATCAACGAGGGGTGTACCGAGGAACCTGGTACACCCTATTTTAAGAAGGAGGTACGAATAAATGAGTGATAACTGGGTAGTCCAAAACCTCGAAAATGCCTTGAAGACTTGGACTGACAAGATGAGCGAAATATGGACATTGCTTACTACCACACCTCAGAATTTCAAAGGCGGAGGAATATGGAAAGTAATCGTAGACATCAATGGAGCAGTTCAGGCAATCGGTATTGCATTACTGGTGCTTTTCTTTGTTGTAGGTGTGGTTAAAACCTGCGGTTCTTTTACGGATGTGAAGAAGCCTGAACACGCATTAAAACTATTCGTTAGATTTGCAATTGCAAAAGGTGTAATCACCCACGGTATGGAACTAATGCTTGCACTTTTTAGCATTGCTCAAGGAACGATGTCTACCATAATGAAAGCGGCGGGATTTGGAGTTCCAAATAAAACAACACTTCCAGCAGAAATGATTAAAACCATAGAAGATTGTGGATTCTTTGAGAGTATCCCACTTTGGGCAGTAACGCTTATTGGAGGTCTGATTGTAACTGTCTTATCGTTTATCTTGATAATGAGTGTGTACGGAAGATTTTTCAAAATGTATATGTACACAGCACTAGCACCCATTCCACTTTCTACGTTTGCGGGAGAGCCATCACAAAACATCGGAAAGAGTTTTGTGAAAAGCTATTGTGCAGTATTGCTTGAAGGGGCAGTTATAGCTCTTGCTTGCATTATTTTCTCTGTGTTTGCGTCTTCCCCACCAGTGGTGAATCCAGACGCAGCAGCAGTAACGCAGGTATGGGCATATATTGGAGAGTTGGTATTTAATATGCTGATTCTTGTGGGAACAGTAAAAATGGCAGATAGGATTATTCGAGAAATGATGGGACTATAAAAATATAGAAGGAAAGAAAGGAAGACTTTATGGAAGTAAAAATCAATCGAGAAATAAGAAACTTCACAGAATCAATGTTTTTTGGACTGTCACTTAGACAGTTCATTTTTTCTGTCCTTGCTTGTGGGGTAGCCGTAGGAATTTATTTTTTAGGCAAACCCTATCTTGGAATGGAAACGACATCTTGGGTGTGCGTGGTTGGAGCATTTCCCTTCGCTGCACTTGGATTTTTCAAATATAACGGAATGACTGCTGAAAAAGCAATTTGGGCGTGGATTAAATCAGAATTTCTTATGCCAAAGAAATTGGTGTTTAAGTCCACCAATACCTATTACGAGTTAATGAAATCAAATATTGAACAGAAGATTAAGGAGGCAAAGAAACAAAATGATTAAAACACTAACAACATTATTTAAACAGGATAAAGAGAAATTTGTTGTACCGAAAGGGGTGCAGGACATTCTGCCAGTGAATGTGATTTATGATGATGGAATCTTTAGAAGCGGAAAGGACAAGTATTCTAAGAGTTTTAAGTTTACAGATATTAACTATGCAGTAGCAAGCAGAGAGGATAAAGAAGCGATGTTTCTTGAATACTCAGAGCTGCTGAATTTTCTTGATAGTGGTGCAACGACTAAACTCACTATTAACAACAGAAGATTGAATCGACTGGACTTTGAAAAGACAATTCTTATCCCAAGAAAAGAAGATGAACTTGATGAATATCGTGAGGAATATAATAAAATGCTCCTTGATAAAGCAACTGGGGCAAATGCCACTGTGCAGGATAAATATGTTACCATTTCTATCAATAAAAAATCTGTTGAAGATGCAAGAAACTATTTCTCAAGGGTAGGTGCAGACTTGATTTCGCATTTTAGCAGGTTAGGTAGTAAATGCGTAGAACTTGAAACAGATGAAAGACTTCGTATTATTCACGATTTCTTTCGAGTGGGAGAAGAATCCACGTTTCATTTTGACCCAAAAGATAATCGTAAGAAGGGGCATAGTTTCAAAGATTATATTTGTCCAGACTCTATGGAATTTGAAAATGACTATTTCAAAATGGGAAAGAGATATGGCAGAGTAATCTTTTTAAGAGAGTACGCCTCTTATATCAAAGACAGTATGGTAGCGGAACTTACGGATATGAACAGAAACCTGATGATGTCTATTGATATTGTGCCAGTGCCAACAGACGAAGCAGTAAATGAAGCTGAGAGCAGACTTCTTGGAGTAGAAACAAATATTACGAACTGGCAGAGAAAACAGAATCAGAACAATAACTTTTCTGCGACAGTGCCATATGATATGGAGCAGCAGAAAAGAGAGATGAAAGAGTTCCTTGATGACCTTACTACTCGTGACCAGAGAATGATGTTTGCAGTGCTTACTATGGTTCACACAGCAGATACAAAAGAGCAGTTAGACAATGATACAGAAGCACTTCTTACAACAGCAAGAAAGCATTTGTGTCAGTTCGCAGTTCTGAAATTTCAGCAGATGGATGGGCTGAAAACTGCTATGCCATTTGGTGTAAGAAAAATTGATACGTTCAGAACACTTACAACAGAAAGCTTGGCAGTATTTATGCCCTTTAGAGTGCAGGATATTTATCACGAAAATGGTATCTATTATGGTCAGAATGTTATCAGTAAAAATATGATTATTGGAGACAGAAAACAGCTCTTAAATGGTAATGAGTTTATTCTAGGTGTATCGGGTGGTGGTAAGTCCTTTGCGGCAAAAGGGGAAATTATTAACCAGATGTTATCCAGCGATGCAGATATTATTGTTATCGACCCAGAGCGTGAATATTCCCAGCTTGTTAAAGCAATGGGAGGTGAGATTATCAATATTTCAGCAACCTCACCAAACCATATCAATGCGATGGATATGAATAAAGATTATGGTGATGGAGCAAATCCAGTCATTCTTAAATCTGAGTTTATTATGTCTCTTTGTGAACAGCTTATTGGTGGGAAAAATCTTGGAGCGAAGCAGAAATCAATCATTGATAGATGTACTGCAAGTGTTTATCATACCTATCAGCAAAATGATTATACGGGTACAGTTCCAACCTTACAGGATTTTCGAGCAGAGTTATTAAGTCAGCCTGAACCAGAGGCAAGAGAGATTGCACTTGCCATCGAATTATTCACCCACGGTTCATTAAATACCTTCGCCAAACCAACAAATGTAGATACGGATAACCGCCTTATCTGCTATGACATCTTGGATTTAGGAAAACAGCTTATGCCTATTGGTATGCTTGTCGTTCTGGATAGTATTCTGAACAGAATTACGCAAAACAGAGCAAAAGGGAAGCATACCTTTATTTTTATTGATGAGATATATCTGTTGTTCCAGCACGAATATTCAGCGAATTTCCTCTTTACACTTTGGAAGCGAGTAAGAAAATATGGTGCATACGCAAGTGGTATTACGCAGAATGTTGACGACCTTTTGCAGAGCCATACAGCAAGAACAATGCTTGCTAATAGCGAATTTATTATTATGCTGAATCAGGCATCCACAGATAGAATTGAACTTGCAAAACTCCTTAACATTTCAGACCTTCAGCTTTCCTATATTACCAATGTAGACGCAGGGCATGGATTGATTAAGGTAGGCAGTGCATTAGTGCCTTTTGCAAATAAATTCCCTAAGAATACGAAGCTCTATAAACTGATGACAACCAAACCAGGCGAGGGCATTTAGCTCTCGCTTGGTTCTTGAAAGGACAGGAAAATGAAGATAAAAACATATCGAATCATAATTGCCATATTAGGTATCGTGTTTCTTGTAAGTATGGGAGCAGTGGTAAAGAACTACTTGGATTCTCAAAAGCAGCAGGAATTATATAATGACCTTGCAGAAGTTGTGGAAACAGAACCAGAGAAAGAGGAAAAGCCAATGATTTATGACGGAGATACAGAGTTTCTACTAGATTATCAGGAACTATATCTTCAGAACAATGATATGGTTGGGTGGATAAAAGTAGAAGATACAAAAATCAATTATCCTGTGGTTCAGTCAAAATATGCACCAGACTTCTACTTAAAGCATAAGTTTGATAAATCATATTCAGAATATGGGTGTCCTTATGTGCAGGAGAATTGTGATGTAGACAAACCTAGCGACAATCTCATCATCTATGGCCATCATATGAATGATGGCTCGATGTTTGCCGAACTTACGGAATATGAGAGTAAAGGATTTTATGAAAATCATAAGACAATCACTTTTGACAGTGTAGCACAACACAGAGAGTACGAGATTGTTGCAGTGTTTAAAACCGTTGCTTATTCCAGTGACGGATTCCAATATTATCGTTTTGTAGACGCTGAAAATAGTGAGGACTACGATAATTATATCGAAAAATGCAAGAAATTAGCCTTATATGAAACAGGAGTTTCTGCCCAATACGGAGATAAACTTATTACCTTATCTACCTGTGAATATTCCCATAATAATGGCAGATTCGTTGTAGTAGCAAAATTAAAAACAACATAGAAGGAGATGTGTATGAGTAGCATTATTTACTTAATGGCATTGTTTATAGCAAAAGTTGTAGATAATGCACTAGGGACAACAAAAACAATAATGATTCAAAGAAGTCGGTGGGTAATTGCAGGATTTGCTGTAATACTTTCCGACTTTATTTATTTCTGGATAACGAAGCGGGTTGTGTCTGCTGACAACTCAATTGCAATGCTTGTAGTAGCAGTTGCAGGTGGAGTTGGATGTTCTTTGGCTTGTTTTGTTAATGAAAAACTGTCAAAGGATAAAACTTATGTGAATGTGATTATGTCAGATAATCAGGATGAGATGAAGAAATTACGGGATTTTCTAGCACACCATCATATCACAAATGTTGCAACAGACAGTTACACATTGAATTGGAATGACAAGACCATCACAATTACCGTTTATGCAGAAACAAAAGCCGAGAGCAGGTTAATCAACCAATTCATAAATAAGAGTTCTGTGAAATTCAAAAGAGTAATCCAGCAGAGCTAGAAAGGAGGCTCTATGGCAGATATAAAAACAAAAGATGTGATAAAAGGCACAATCAAAACTTTAGACCGAGCTGCCATTGCGACGGATAGAGTAAAACACGCTTATGTAACAACAAAAGATAAAGCAGAACAAGTGGTACGGACAGATGAAAGCTCTGGTGGAGAGTATGCTTCTAATAAAGCTTCAGCAGGACTATCTGCTGGGACACGCAGAGGAATACAGACTTTTGATAAAGTCGGCAGAGAAAGCACCAAAACTACGATTGACAATGTGAAGAAAACAGCCGAATTCACAAAAGAGAAAGTAGCAAAAACAAAGCAAAACATAGAGAAGTTTAAGTATAAGAGAGCTGAACAATCACTGAAAAGACAATCTGGAAAAGCACCAAATCAATCTATCAGAACAGCAAAAGAAGTTGATAAGAATATAAAGCGGTCTGTAAGGTCAACGGGAAATAAAACCATTAAACGTGGAATAAAAGCACCTGCTAAAACTACAAGGAGATACTTAAAGACAGCGGAAAAGACTTCAAAGACAGCAATCAAAACCACAGAGCAGAGTGCAAAAGTGGTAAAGAACACTGCTAAGACAAGCGTGAAGGCTACTCAAAGGGCAGCTCGTGCAACAAAGAAAGCAGCAGAAACAACAGCGAGAGGTGTGAAAGCTGCAACCAAAGCCACAATTCAAGCAGTGAAGGCAATTATCGCAAGTACCAAAGCTCTTATTACTGCAATTATTGCAGGAGGTTGGGTAGCAGTTGTAATTGTTGTTATTTGTGTGCTACTGGGTGCGGCGGTCTCTCTATTTGGAGGAGGGACTGAAAATTCGGGATATACTCCTGTAAGTCAAGAGGTGGAAGCCTATACACCGACAATTACCAAGTATGCGAAGCAGTATGGCATACCTGAGTATGTAGAACTGATTAAGGCAGTTATGATGCAAGAAAGCGGTGGCAGAGGGAATGACCCAATGCAGGCGGCAGAGGGAGCATTTAACACGAGATACCCTAAGCAACCAAATGGTATTCAAGACCCTGATTACTCCATCCAATGTGGAATTCAGGAACTAAAAGCTGCTCTTAATTCCGCAGGTGTAAAAAATCCAATTGATATGGAAAATATCAAACTGGCATTACAAGGCTACAACTTCGGAAATGGATATATTACTTGGGCGAAGAAGAATTATGGTGGATACTCTTATGCAAATGCAGTGGAATTTTCCACAAACCAAGCTAAAAAATTAGGCTGGGACAGTTACGGGGATACGCTATATGTATCTCACGTTTTAAGATATTATCCTTATGGTCGAGCTTTTACCAGTGGTGGTAATCAAGCGATTATCGAAGTTGCGTTATCTCAACTTGGGAACAAGGGAGGACAACCTTATTGGTCGTGGTATGGATTTGATTCTCGTGTGGAATGGTGTGCCTGCTTTGTATCTTGGTGTGCAGACCAAAGTGGATATATTGAACAAGGCATTATCCCTAAGTATTCCTTGTGTAGTGATGGAGTAAACTGGTTTAAGAAAAATAAGCAATGGGAAGATAGAAATGCAACCCCGCCTACGGGAGCAATTATTTTCTTCGACTGGGGGAACGATGGAACAATTGACCATACAGGACTTGTAGAAAAATGCGAGAATGGTAAGGTTTATACTGTCGAGGGTAACTCAGGAGATATGTGTAGGCAAAGAGAATACGCAGTAGGAAGTAGCGTAATTTATGGTTATGGAATACCTGCATATTAGGAAGTTTTGGTCAAAGAAGAAAACATTAGGTGACTGCCTTTAGAGGAAGTCATCTACTACATTAAAAAATAGGTTATGAAAAACCTAAAAATATTTCTTGACTTTTTGAGGGGAAAGGATTATGATTACCTTACAAGATAAAACAAGGTTATAAAAAACCTAAAAAAAGGAGGAAAACATTTTGGATAGAAAATATTTTGAATTATTAAAAACAATAAAGACAGATGAAGTTGCATTTAAATTAGCTAATACATTGAGAACAATTGAACCAATGGATTCAATTCACGCAAAATCAATTTCCATAGCAATGGTGTTAAGAGAATTGATAAAAACAGAAGGCGTTGTTGACATCGCACAAGTAATAGAAAAAATAGAGTTGCCAGAAGATACACTAAAAATATTAAAAGATTTTGTTATGGATTCTTTCGATATTATTGAGAACTATAGGGGAAAATTTACATTAGAACAATTGCTGGCTTATATTCTATTTGATAATTCTATGGAGGATGGAAAGAGAAGTGAATGTACTACACCTGTAGGATTATCTCGTCTGGCAAATGAAATACTAGATGTGGAAACAACGGATAATGTGCTTGAATTATGTTCAGGACTTGGTGGCTTTGCTGTTGAACAATATGGAAGAGGAGAGTGTAATTCATATCTTGGGATTGAATTGAACTTTATTGCTAAATATATTGCAGACATAAAAGCCTCAATCTTAGGTGAGAACTATTCATTTGTTTTAAGTGATGCTTTTGAATATAGAGTTACAAGAAAAGCGGATAAACTTTTTGCAAACTATCCATTTAATCTAAAACTGTTATCAATGAATGGTCAAAAGGAAAATATACAAAATATGCTTAAAATAAGTGAAGATATTACTCAAAGGGCATCTTCTGATTGGCTATTTAATGCAACTTTAATAGAACAGATGAAAGACGATGGTAAGGCTGTTGCCATTATGACTAATGGAAGTAGTTGGAATAGAAATGATGAAAAAATCAGGAAATACTTTATCGAAAATGGTTACATCGAAGCGGTAATTGCATTACCAACGAAACTTTTTTCATCAACAATGATTGGTACTACAATGATTGTTTTTAGCAACAACAACAAAACAATCAGATTAGTAGATGCTCGTGAAGTGTGTACTTCTGAAAGAAGAAATAACGTTTTGAAAGATAAAGATATTGCAGAGATTATAAGCTTATTATCTCAGGATTCAAAAATATCTGTTAAAAAAGGGGTAGAGGATTTTGCGGATAATGAATATATTTTAAATCCTGTAAGATATTTTGAAGAAGTGCCTGAAATTAAAAATGGTGTAGAGTTTGATACGATTATTAAGAATATTACTAGAGGTTCTCAACTGAAGGCGGCAGATATTGAATCATTAAAATCAGAAGAAGAAACCGATTATCAGTATCTTATGCTTTCAAATATAAGCGAAGGCATATTAGAACTAGAGAATAAGCAGTTCCTTAAAGAAATTCCATCTAAAATGGATAAATATTGTGTACCTAACAATTCAATAGTTCTATCTAAAACTGGAACACCAACATTTAAGTCAGCGGTGGTATCTGTTGCCAAAGGGAAAAAATTACTTGCAAATGGGAACATTTTTGTTATTGAGCTAGATGAAAGTAAAGTCAAACCATTTTATATACAAGCATTCTTTGCTAGTGAAATAGGTGTTATAACGATGAAAAGTATAAGCTCTGGCTCTAATATTTCAACAATTTCGCTGGATAAATTAAAGAAAATGATTGTTCCATTACCTAGTTTAAAAGAACAGGAGGTTATTGCGAACAAGTATGCAGCTTCAATGGATGAATTGATTTTACTCAGAAAAAAGATTGAAAAGATAACCGCAAAGATGGTTCACATTTTCGATGAGGAGGTGTAACAGTGCTTGAATATGAAGAATTAGAGGAAATAATAGATACAGTTACATCTAAAATCACATTGGCAAATCGTATGGGAGAGTTAGAAACTTTATTAGAAAAATGGGAATTACTCGATTTGATAAGAAGTGAGCCTGTTTATGAAACTAAAAAAGATGGCATTATTTTAGTGATTGGAGATTCAGAAGTTAAAGAGAACAATCTGGATGGAATAATAAAAAGTTTGGGACTCGATAAAAATAGGTTTGAATTTTGTTTGGGATATGATAAACCCAAAACATATCAGTACAGTAAGCTGCAATATAACACGAATTATAGAGCTGTTATATTCGGTCCAGTACCTCACAGTAGCACAGGGAAAAAGGATAGTGGAAGCGTAATTGCGGAAATGAAATCTCACGAAGGGTATCCAAGAGTTGAAGTATTAAGTAGCAATCACGCACTCAAAATTACAAAGACTAACTTTAAAAATAAGTTAGAAGAATTGATAAGCGAGAATTACATATAAGATAAGGTTTTTATACAAACGAGAGTAGGTGTTGAAAAAATATAACATCTACTCTCGACATAGATGAAAATATAAGCCGAATCATTGAAAATCGGGATTTTAGTGTTATAATGTATTATAAGTAATTATAGCCACTTATTTATGGTTTTGTATGAGGAGAAAAAGAATGAAATTAAGTTATTTAAAGCTACAAAAACTGATGGTTGAAAATCAGATGAAGGGTACTGATTTGATAAGAGCTGCTGAAATAACTGCTTATGCAATGACAAAAATAAACAAAAACGAACCAGTATCGCTTGAGAATCTTATGAGGATATGCAAGGTTTTTCATTGTGATATTGGAGATATATGCGAAGTTATACTAGAAGATTAAAATATGGAGGTTGCTAATAATGGCAGAAAAGAACAATGCAAATATAGGATTTGAAAAGCAAATTTGGGATGCAGCTTGTGTTTTATGGGGACATATTCCTGCGGCAGAATACAGGAAGGTAATTGTAGGGTTAATATTCTTACGCTATATTTCAAGTGCATTTGAGAAAAAATATGATGAGCTTGTTGCTGATGGCGATGGCTTTGAAGATGATAGAGATGCATACATAGAAGATAATATATTCTTTGTACCAGAAGAAGCTCGTTGGAATAAAATATCTTCTTCTGCACATACGCCTGAAATTGGAACAGTTATTGATGACGCAATGAGAGCTATTGAAAAAGAAAACGCAAGTCTAAAAAATGTTTTACCTAAGAATTATGCAAGTCCGGATTTGGATAAGAGAGTATTAGGTGATGTTGTTGACTTGTTTACAAATATGGATATGGGTGACACTGAAGAAAGCAAAGATTTATTAGGTCGTACATATGAGTATTGTATTAAAGAATTTGCAGCATACGAAGGCACAAAGGGCGGAGAATTTTACACGCCACAAAGTATCGTTAAAACAATCGTAGAAATCCTAAAGCCATTTGCTAATTGTCGTGTATATGACCCTTGCTGTGGTTCAGGTGGTATGTTTGTACAGAGTGCAAAATTTATCCAAGCTCATAATGGAAAGCGTGAAGAAATAGCTGTATATGGTCAAGAATCAAATGCTGATACTTGGAAAATGGCTAAGATGAATATGGCGATACGTGGTATTGACGCAGATTTTGGCTCATTCCAAGCAGACACTTTTTTCAATGACTTACATAAGACACTTAAAGCAGATTTTATTATGGCAAATCCTCCCTTTAATCTTTCTAATTGGGGACAAGATAAGTTGAAAGAAGATGTTCGTTGGAAATATGGAACACCTCCTGCTGGAAATGCCAACTATGCTTGGATACAGCATATGATTCACCATCTTGCACCAAACGGAAAGATAGGTCTTGTACTTGCGAATGGTGCATTGTCATCACAGAGTAGTGGTGAAGGAGATATTCGTAAAAAGATTATTCAAGCTGACCTTGTAGAGGGGATTGTTGCATTACCAACACAGTTATTTTACAGTGTTACTATTCCAGTTACATTGTGGTTTATTAGTAAGAATAAAAAGCAAAAAGGAAAAACTCTCTTTATTGATGCCAGAAAAATGGGATATATGGTAGACCGTAAACATAGAGACTTCACTGATGATGATATTAAGAAACTTGCGGATACTTTTGAAGAATTCCAGAACGGAACACTTGAAGATGTAAAAGGCTTTTGCTCTGTTGCTGATTTGCAGACCATCGAAAAACAAGACTTTATTCTTACTCCTGGTAGATATGTAGGTATTGAGGAGCAAGAAGATGATGGAGAACCATTTGAAGAAAAGATGGGAAGATTGACCTCTGAATTATCTGATATGTTTGCTAAATCACACGAATTGGAAGAAGAAATTCGTAAGAAGTTGGGGGCGATTGGATATGAAATTTAATGAGAGCAGCCTATATAATATTCAATCTTCAGTTTTAGGAGAAAGACGTTCTTTGTATGAACTTGCAAATTGGAAAAATGGAATTGCGTTTAAAAAAATCAATTTTTCCGATACGGGAGTTCCAGTTATTAAGATTGCCGAGTTAAATAATGGTATCGGCGGAACAACGGCATACACTCAACAGATTTTTTCAGAAGATGTTCATTTAAAAAGAGGAGATTTGCTTTTTTCTTGGTCTGGGAATCCGCAAACTTCAATAGATATTTTTAGATTTAAATTAGAAGAAGGCTGGCTTAACCAGCATATTTTTAAGATAACACCATATGAGGAAATAGTTGATAGAGATTTTTTCTATTTTTTAATGAAAAATCTTAAACCATACTTTACACAAATTGCTATCAATAAACAGACAACTGGTTTAGGTCACGTAACTATAGCAGATATAAAGAAAATTAGTATTGTTATACCATCTTTAGATTTACAGAGAGAAATTGTGTCATATATCAAACCGATTGATGACAAAATAGAGTTAAATAATGAGATAAACAATAATTTAGTGGCTTAAAGGTCGATGTCGGAAACATCAAGCTCGCCGGACATCAATTTGGGTAAAAGGGTATCTCGGAGTTGAACCAATCGCTGATTTTCAAGCTGATTACTTATAATGGTTTCAAACATCGGAAGTGTTATCTCAGAAAAAGCCGTATTTACTTTTTCAGATGGCAAAACAGTTTGCGAAGTTTTAATCTCAGAAGATGATAGGTTTACTTGCACCCCGCTATTTGCTCTGCTACGCAGGTCAACAAGAAAATCCGTGCTATTAGTAAGTAAATAAATAAAAGGATAAGTCACTCCTTTGTATCCATTTGCTCTGAGGTGTCCAACTCGTTGATTGACAATGTACTCATTATCAAGTGGCATAATGGCTGTGTTACCTAATATTGCCACATTGTCTTTCATATCTGTCATTGCCATAAGTATATCGCCTTTTTTGAGAACGAATTTCTTTAATTTTGATGCAAGACTTTTTGGATACCAGCTTTTTGTTCCATCAGGAATAAAACCACCGCCACGAGCAATATGCCCTTGTTTGAATACTTGATAACAGTCTGGTGACGGTTCATTTAAAAGCTCCTTACTCTTAAACGCATAGCCATTTTGAAAATCAGCAATTTTTTCGAGAGGAACAATTTCCCAGTCAGAAGGCATAGTTCCATTGAATGGTTCGAAATCAACGAACCACGATTTAAAAAGGATTTTGGCTTGTTGCTCTAAATTATTGTTTATAAGCTAACTATCCCATAACTCTTGTGGGTGGCAAGAGTTAATATCGGGAACTACCGCCCCGTAGTTGTTCTCTTAAATTAAGGAGAAAGAACTATGAAACAGAGAATAATTAAAGAAATTGTTGAAGAAATGTTACCAGTCCTAAATAATGGACAAGCTGAAAAATTACAAGAGGTTTTATTGCATACTTTATGGAAATATGAAATCGCTAAGGTCGATGTGGATAAAGAAAATGAGCAAGATTTTGTTGAATTATTTTTATCTGCAAAAAGAATAGAGGGCTGTTCAGAAAAGTCATTGAATTATTATGAAGCAACAATCAACGCAATGCTAAATAATCTCGATAAAGGGGTAAAAGAGATTGTGACTGATGATATTAGAGGGTATTTGACAGAATATCAGACTACAAAGAAATCAAGTCGGGTAACGATTGATAATATTAGGCGTATCCTTTCATCATTCTTCTCTTGGCTAGAAGATGAGGACTACATTTTAAAAAGTCCAGTAAGAAGAATACATAAGGTCAAGACGGTAAGTAATATCAAAGAAACATATACGGATGAGAATCTGGAAATAATGCGTGATAATTGCTTAGAAATAAGGGATTTAGCCTTAATAGATATGCTGGCTTCAACTGGAATGCGTGTCGGTGAATTGGTGCTTTTAAATCGTGAGGACATCAATTTTGAAGAGCGAGAATGTGTGGTATTTGGTAAAGGAAGCAAAGAACGAGTTGTTTACTTCGATGCAAGAACTAAAATACATTTGCAAAACTATTTAAACAATAGAACAGACGATAATTCAGCTCTGTTTGTTTCTCTTAAAGCCCCACATAAAAGATTACAAATAGGTGGTGTGGAAGTAAGAATCCGTAATATTGGTAAGCAGCTTGGTATTAACAAAATGCACCCACATAAATTTAGGAGAACACTTGCAACAATGGCAATTGACAAAGGTATGCCGATTGAACAATTACAAAGGTTGCTTGGACACCAACGAATAGATACGACATTGCAATATGCAATGGTTAAGCAGAGTAATGTTAAGATTGCTCATAGAAAATACATTGGATAGAAAGGACTTAATTATGGCTGAATGGAAAGAGTGTACTATTTCAGAAATAGGAACAGTTGTGGGAGGAGCGACTCCATCAACAAAGATAGTTGAAAATTATGAAGGTGGAACAATCGCTTGGATAACTCCAAAAGATTTATCAACTTTTAAGGGGAGATACATAAGTAATGGGGATAGAAATATTACTGAAATGGGCTTAAAAAGTTGTTCTACACAGTTATTACCTAAAGATACGGTATTGTTTTCCTCAAGAGCGCCCATCGGATATGTTGCTATTGCGGAAAATGAAGTGTGTACAAATCAAGGATTCAAAAGTGTAATTCCAAACTCCGATACAGACCCATTGTTCCTTTTTTATCTCTTGAAATACAATAAAAGTAAAATTGAAAATATGGGAAGCGGAACAACCTTTAAAGAGGTTTCAGGAAACACTATGAAATCAATTAAAGTTAATATTCCTTGTGAATATGAGGAACAAAAAAAGATTGCCTCTGTTTTAGATGCAATTGACAACAAGATAGAAGAAAATGAAAAAGTAAACAATAATTTAGAGCAGCAAGCACGAGCACTTTACCAAGAATGGTTCTGTGATTTCACACCGTTTGGCGGTTTAATGCCAAATGATTGGAAAACTGGCAAACTAAAAGATATTTTACGTCTAAGACGAGAATCAATAAAGGCTGGAGACAATCCTACTATGCCATACTTGCCCATTGATGTCATCCCGATGAACACGTTTGCGGTTAGTTATTTCAAATCAAACGATGAAGCGCAAAGTAGCCTTATTACTTTTGATAAAGATGACATCGTGATTGGAGCAATGAGGGTGTATTTCCATAGAGTAATACTCGCACCATGCAAGGGCATAACTAGAACTACTTGCTTTACGCTAACTCCGTATGATTCATCATTTTTATCATATGCGCTCCTTTGTTGCGACCGAGACAGTAGCATTGATTATGCACAAGCAACGTCTAAAGGTTCTACCATGCCTTATGCTATTTGGGAAGGTGGTCTTGGTGATATGGAAATCGTTATTCCAACACCAAAAGTTGCATTGGACTTTAACGATTTAACTCAGCCAATGTTGCGTCAAATCCAATCATCCTATTTTGAGAATCGTGATTTGAGGATTATGCGCGATAGTCTTCTTCCAAAACTGATGTCCGGAGAGCTTGATGTCTCCGAAATCGACCTTTAAGCCGCTAAATTATTGTTTATTGCATCAAGATTTGTGGGAAACCATAAAGTTAAGGAGATAATCCGATGGAAAATGAAGAAAAAATTATATTTAATATTTTGTCAGGACTTCCTGATAAATGGAAATCCTTTTTTGGATTATATACCCAGTACATAGGTTATCTTACAGCAGATATGGCGAAAACACTATTAGTAATAAAACGCTGTTCATATTTTGACATTGATTTTGATTATTCAAATATTGATTTAGATAAAATAAATATAAAGGCACTTGAGTATGAGCTATCTGAACTACCATATAGAGATAAAGAAGGATTAGATGCAGTTATTCCTGTATTGTGGGAATATCTTGATGAATTTGACTTGTGTGAAATATCTGATGAGTCTTGGAATGGACTTGTTAAATTTTTAGATAATAAAATCGCAAAGGAGAAATGATTATGCCAAGTTTATATACGGAAGCAGATTATGAAAACTCAGTAATTGAGCTTTTCACAAATGATATGGGATATGAATATGCATATGGACCAGATATTGAAAGAGATTTCAATGTTCCTTTTCACGAGGAGATATTACTGGAGTATATGTATCGTTTGAATAGAAGTCTGCCTGATGATGCGATACAAGACGCACTATTTAAATTGAAGAACTTTGAAAATGGTGAGCTTGTTCAGAAGAATGCAATCTTTATGGATTACTTACAGAACGGTATTCCAGTGAGATATGTAGATAAGGGAGAGGAACGTTCTTCTATTGTATATTTGGTTGATTACAAAGAGACGGATAATAACTCCTTTATCGTTGCAAATCAATGGACATTTATTGAAAACAGTAATAAACGACCAGACATTATCCTATTTCTTAATGGGCTTCCAGTTGTACTTGTGGAACTCAAATCTCCTTCAAGAGAAGAAACTGATGCGTCAGCGGCGTATAGACAATTAAGAAACTATATGCAGGAGATTCCGTCAATGTTCATTTATAACGCAATATGCGTAATGAGTGACCAACTTACATCAAAGGCAGGTACAATAACCTCTGGTGAAGACCGATTTATGGAATGGAAAACCAAAGACGGAAGTTATGAAAATACGCAGTATGCTCAGTTTGATACTTTCTTTGAGGGTATGTTCCAAAAGGAAAGACTGCTGGATATTATCAAGAACTACATCTGTTTTTCTAATGAGGGTATAAACTCCTTTAAAATACTTGCAGGATACCATCAATACTTTGCTGTAAGCAAAGCCATTGAATCCACAAAAAGAGCCATAGTTACCGATGGTAAGGGTGGTGTATTTTGGCATACACAAGGAAGTGGCAAATCACTTTCTATGGTTTTTTATGCTCATTTATTACAAGAAGCATTGGATAGTCCAACTATTGTTGTGCTTACAGATAGAAATGACCTTGATGACCAGTTGTATGGACAGTTTTCTAAGTGTAAAGATTTCTTGCGTCAAGACCCTATTCAAGCTGAAAGCAGAGATAATCTAAAGTCATTATTGGCAGGCAGACAAGCAAACGGAATTATCTTTACGACTATGCAGAAGTTTGAGGAATCATCAGAACCACTATCCGAAAGAAAAAATATAATTGTAATGGCTGATGAAGCACACAGAGGTCAATACGGATTAGCAGAAAAAATCAAGATAACAAAGAATGAAGATGGTGAAGATGTAGCCAAAAGAGTTGTGGGAACAGCTCGTATCATTAGAAATTCTTTACCAAATGCAACATATATCGGATTTACTGGAACACCTATATCATCCAAAGATAGAAGTACAAGAGAAGTCTTTGGAGATTACATAGATATATATGATATGACACAAGCAGTTGAAGATGGAGCAACCAGACCAGTTTATTATGAAAGCCGAGTAATTAAACTTAATTTAGATGAAGATACACTGAAACTGATTGATACGGAATATGACATTATGGCTTCCAATGCTGATGAGGAAGTTGTTCAAAAAAGTAAAAAAGAACTTGGCAAAATGGAAGCTTTGCTGGGAAATGATAATACTGTAAATTCCCTTGTAAATGATATTCTTGACCACTATGAGAACAATAGAGAGAACCTTTTGACTGGTAAGGCTATGATAGTAGCTTATTCCAGACCTATTGCAATGAAAATATATAAAAGGATTCTTGAACTTAGACCTGCTTGGACAGAAAAAGTAGGCGTAGTTATGACTTCGGGAAACAATGACCCTGAAGAATGGCGGGAGATTATCGGGAATAAGCAACATAAAGACGAGCTGGCAAGAAAGTTTAAAGATAATCATAGTCCGATGAAGATAGCAATTGTTGTTGATATGTGGCTCACTGGTTTTGATGTGCCATCTCTTGCAACAATGTATGTTTATAAGCCGATGAGTGGACATAATTTAATGCAGGCTATCGCCAGAGTAAATCGTGTATTTGGAGATAAAGAAGGTGGACTGGTAGTAGATTATGTTGGTATTGCAACAGCATTAAAGCAGGCAATGAATGATTATACAACTCGTGATAAAAAGAATTATGGTGATACCGATGTTGCCAAAGTTGCATATCCTAAGTTCTTGGAAAAACTTTCAATTTGCCGAGACAAGTTCCACGGATTTGATTATAGTAAGTTTTCAACTGGTTCAGACCTTGAAAGGGCAAGAACAATAAGTGGAGCAGTAAACTTTATTATTAGCAGAGAGAAAATTGAGGAGAAGGATTCATTTGTAAAAGAAGCGTTAATGCTACATCAGGCATTGTCCTTATGTTCGTCTCTTGTTTGTGAAGAAGATAGATTTGAAGCAGCTTTCTTTGAATCAGTTCGTGTCCTTATATTAAGATTAACCAGTGCAGGTGGGGGCGGTAAAATATCTCTGCCAGAAATGAACTCAAGAATCAATGAACTGCTGAAAGAGAGCATTAAGAGTGATGGCGTTATAAATCTTTTCTCTGACATTAAGGAAGAGTTTTCATTGTTTGACCCTAAATTCTTACAAGAAATCGCCAATATGAAAGAGAAAAACTTGGCAGTTGAACTACTTAAAAAACTGATTTCTGAACAGGTATCCGTATATAAGAGAACAAATGTTGTAAAGTCAGAAAAATTCAGCGAGCTTATACAAAAGGCATTGAATGCCTATCTGAATGGAATGCTTACAAATGAAGAAGTCATTGAAGAAATGCTGAAACTGGCAAAACAACTGGCAGAAGCACAAAAAGAAGGCGATGAGCTTGGATTAACAGCAGATGAACTTGCATTCTACGATGCATTGACAAAGCCTAGAGCTATTAAAGACTTCTATGAGAATGAAGAATTGATTGCAATTACAAAAGAACTTGCAGACGCTCTACGCAAGAACAAGACTATTGACTGGCAAAAGAGAGAATCTGCCAGAGCAAAAATGCGAATGCTTATTAAGAAACTTTTGAAGAAGCACAAATATCCACCAGAGGGTATGGAAGATGCAGTACAAACTGTAATGACACAATGTGAGTTATGGACAGATAATGTAATGGAGGCATAGAAATAAATGGAAAAACAAAACAACAAATCAAATGCTGCCTTTTTACATTGGATGAAACCTATCTTGACTGCATTAAAGGAATTAGAGGGTCAAGGTAAGCCACAGGATGTTCGTTCCATTATTGCAAAAAATGAACACCTGACAGAAGAAGAACTTTCAGAAACGAGAGGGAAAAACAACGTTAATAAATTTGAAAATGAAGTTGCATTTGCCCGAAATTATCTTGTCGCAGGTGGATATATTGATAAAAGCACTTATGGTATATGGAAATTGACTGATGAAGGTTGGAATGTAGATATGACCGATAAGTTGGCATCTGATATATTTAAGCAAGGAGTTACAGAGATGAAAGAGAAAAGAGAAAGAGATGCAGATTATCAGTGGGTTGATTTCTATATGGAATTTGCCGATGTGTTACTGAAATTTAAGGATAATCGCTCAGCTTTAATTGAAAAAATTAAAGAGGTGTATGCAAGCATAAATTTAAGATTGCCAAAATTGGAAGAAAATAATGAAATTGTGGATATAGACCCTTTCACGATTTTTGCTCTGTTTAATAAAGGAATTACTAATGACAATAGAGTAAGGATTCTAACTGCAATAGCGAAAATATTTGATGTTAATGCGGAAGTTCCTGTTGCCTTTGATGGAATACCTGTTGTGAATAATTTAAAAGCAACATTTTACTATTTTAAAGACGGAAGAGAAGAACAGGATATAGATAACCTTTGGGAACTGTTTTACAATGCTATCCAATATGCCGATTCACTAAATGAACCATATAAGAGTAATATGCAAAAATATTATGATGAAGTGAAGAAGCAAAAGGGTGTAAATTGGAATATTACAATGGGTTTATATTGGATAAGACCAAATACATTTATTAACCTTGACTCCCGTAACAGAGAATTTTTGAATGATGTTGATAATATGCCACATTATTTTACTGTCATATTTTCCAATGTGAATAAAGGACTTCCTGATGGTGCAAGTTATTTCTTTATGTGTGAGCAGGCAAGGAACGCTTTAAAGAACGAAGAATATCCATATCATAGTTTTCCAGAACTATCCTATTACGCTTGGAAATCAACAACAGATGAAAATGGCAATGAAGTACCATCATCATCGGTTGATTCTAATGTAAAAGAAACGGATTACTGGATGTATTCTCCAGGCGACGGGGCAAGTATGTGGGATGAATTTAGCAAATCAGGCATAATGGGTATTGGCTGGGATGAGATTAGTAATCTTTCAGAGTTTAAAAGTAAGGATGCAATAAAAGAAAAGTTGAAAGCTACTTATGACGCAAGTTATTCATATAAAAATGCGGCACATTGTTTATGGCAATTTGCAAACGAAATGAAAATCGGAGATATAATATTTGCCAAAAAAGGAATGCATAAAATTGTTGGAAGGGGTGTTGTGTCTTCGGAGTACATTTATGATGATAAACGAGAAGAATATCGTCATATTAGAAAAGTAAGTTGGGAAAAGATTGGTGAGTGGGAACTACCTAATCAGGCAGCTATGAAAACTTTAACCAATATCACTTCCTATGCGGATACGGTAAATGAAATTCTTAACTTGTTTATAGATGAAACAGAAGAAATCACAGAAGAAAAAGATGTGAAATATCCACCGTATGATAAGAATGAATTTCTTGATGAAGTTTTTATGGAAGAAGAGGTGTACAATACATTAGTAGGCTTGATTGAGACAAAATATAATGTAATACTGCAAGGCGCACCAGGAGTTGGAAAAACATTTGCAGCAAAACGGTTAGCCTATTCTATTATGGGCGAAAAGAATACAAGTCGAGTTTCGATGATACAGTTTCATCAAAGCTATTCATATGAGGATTTTATACAAGGTTATCGACCAGACAAGGCTGGCTTTAAGTTAGAAAATGGCACATTCTATGAATTCTGTAAAACAGCAGAGGAAGATGATGAACATCCATATTTCTTTATAATTGATGAAATTAACAGAGGAAATTTAAGTAAGATATTAGGTGAGCTAATGATGCTTATTGAAAAGGATAAGCGTGGCGAGAAAATAAAACTATTGTATAAGAATGAATGGTTTACAGTGCCTAAAAATATAAGAATCATTGGTATGATGAACACCGCAGATAGAAGTCTAGCACTTATGGATTATGCCCTGAGAAGAAGATTTGCATTTTTTAATTTTGCACCAGCATTTTCATCAGAAGGATTCAAACGCTATGTTGCAGAAAAGAACAATGAGAAATTTGAGAAACTTATTTCACAAATTGAAAATCTGAATAAAGCCATATCCGATGATGAATCTCTTGGAGATGGATTTAGAATTGGACACAGCTATTTCTGTACTGAGAATGAAATTACTGATGAATGGCTTAAATCAGTTGTTGAATATGAGATTATTCCATTGATTCAAGAATACTGGTTTGACGAACCTACTAAAGTAAAGGATTGGTCTGAAACTTTAAGGAGAACAATTTAATGATACGCATCCATAATATATATTATATGCTCTCGTATGCGTTTCAAGTATTAAATGAAAATGGATATAAAAAAGTTCTTACAGAAGAATTTGATAAGGCGGGAGAGTTATGTGCAGAAATCCTAATAAAAGGAGTTTCTTCTCAGTTAAAAAGAGGATTAAATAGAGAATATCTTACATACACAGAGTCTATGTCTGCGATAAAGGGGAAAATAGATATTTCTTCTTCGATAAAGCAGCAAACAACGATTCAACGCAAACTCATATGTAGTTATGATGATTTTTCTGTTAATTCTTATCCAAACAGAATCATTAAAACTACTATGTATCTACTGGTAAGGTCTTCTCTTAGCAAGAAGAAAAAGCAGGCATTGAAGAAACTACTAATTTATTTTGGTGAAGTAGATATACTTGATGTACATAATATAAATTGGAAGCTTCAATACAATAAGAATAATCAAACATATCAGATGTTGATTTCTATCTGCTACTTGATAATAAAAGGATTGTTGCAGACAACTACATCAGGAAATGTTAAACTTATGGATTTTTTGGATGAGCAACGAATGAGTAGATTGTATGAGAAGTTCATCTTGGAATATTACAAGAAAGAACACCCTGAGCTTAGAGTATCGGCAATGCAAATACAGTGGAACTTAGATGATGAATCCGACGAATTTTTGCCAATAATGCAAAGTGACACAATGCTTTCCAATGGCATAAAAACACTGATTATTGATGCAAAATATTACAGCCGCTCTATGCAGACATATTATGACAAGCATACACTTCATTCGGCTAATTTGTATCAGATATATACCTATGTGAAGAATTATGATGTTGATAACACTGGCGATGTATCAGGATTGTTGGTTTATGCTAAAACAGATGGCAGAGTATATCCTGACAGCAGTTATACAATGGCTAGGAATAAGATTGGTGCAACTACCCTTGATTTAGACAAGGATTTTAAGGATATAAAAATACAACTTGATGAAATTGTAAATAAGTATTTCCCAGCGGAATAAAAAATAGATTATTTGTGGAAAACGAAGAAAGGATGGCATATGGAAACAAAACCAAGAATACTTTATCTCTTGAAGATTTTGCAAGAAAGAACTGATGAAGAACATCAGCTTTCTACAAAGCAGCTTATAGAGATATTGAATGATGAGTATGGCATATCTACATATAGAACCACTATTTCAAAAGATGTAGCTGCACTGCAGCAGTTTGGAATTGATGTTGTTTCAGTCCGTTCTACGCAAACAAGATATTTTATAGGAGATAGAGATTTTGAACTTGCAGAACTAAAGATATTGATTGATGCAGTAGAATCTTCCAAGCTGATAACACATAAGAAATCAAAGGAACTGATTTCAAAAATACATACACTGACCAATGAGGGACAGGTTTACAAGTTAAAAAGGAACAATTATTTTGCTGAACGAGTGAAGCCTGATAATGAACTGATTTATTATATTGTTGACGATATTAACGAGGCAATCAATAACAATAAGCAAATCTCCTTCCAGTATTACGAATATTCGGGACTTAAGAAAAAGGTTTTGAGAAATAAAGGAGAAGTGTATATTATCAGTCCATACAGTCTTGTCTGGTGTGGCGATTACTATTATGTGGTCGGTCATTCAAAGAAGAAAGATAAGATTGTAACCTTTAGGGTAGACAGAATTGCAGCGACACCTGAAATCTTATATAAAGATGGAGTTCCAGCTCCTAAAGATTTCGATGTGGCAGAATATACAAAGCAGGTATTCTTTATGTATGACGGAGAGCAGGTGGAAGTTACGCTGCGATGTGATAACAGCTTGATGAAAACGATGATTGACCGCTTCGGAGAAGATGTAACAACCCTTGCATATGATATGGAATCATTTAGATTGATTACTACCATTTCGGCAAGCCAAACATTCTATGGATGGGTTTTCGGATTCGGTGGCAAGGTACAGATATTAGAACCAGCAGAAGTAAAAGAAGAATATAGACAGATGATACTTGATGAAAGTAAGTGTATAGAGGAATAAAATATGAATGTAGAATTTCTGGTAAACCAAGAATTGAATGATGGTAGACAGCTTTTCATTACCGAAAAAGAATTTAAAAAAGCAGCAAAGAACGAAGACGAATTTAATAGTTTTGCATTTGCCACAGAATGTTTTTTCTCATATTATGGCTTAGATACTTTTATCAATGCTAGAGAATATGAAATCATTAGACAGGAACTGACCGCAGGTGGAGCTGTAATCATCACTGTTATAGAAGAAAAATATCCAAGAAGCTGTTTTCCAGAGGTATATGTATCGAATCATAACAGACTTAAGAAAGTTGAAATATAAGATAACCATTTGATTCAAGGAGGTGAGGGGCTTCCACGAGGCATAAGATAAATGAGACGAAAATGTAAATTAACAAAAATTGCAAAATCTCAGCAACAAAAGTTTTTTAGATTATGTGGAGAAAAGTACCGTAGAAAGCTAATCGGAAAAGATAAGATGACAGTCGCCGATTTTGCCAATATTACCTTGATATTAAGCTATTTGGACTTTTCATCGTATTATTCTTATGTTTTGTGCAAATATCCAGAACAGTTGGAGATTTATGCAAATGTTATTGACAGAGAAGTGGCAGATGATGAACCTTTATATGTCGATGATATACTGGATGAAAATGAAATAATTATCAAAAGATTTTGTGATGGTATTCAGAACAAGCGTATGCAAAAGATTTACAGAGAGAGGTTATTTGTTTAAAGTTATCGAAGGAGCTAAGGGGTATGGTACATAAGTTTTATAAGAATAGCAAAACAGATAAGATATTTTGGATTGATACTCCTGACAGAGAAGGGGAATGGCTTTTTAGTTTTGACAAGAAGAAAGTCTATAATATGTTCAGAGATTATCCTGACAAACTCTCTGCGGAAGAAAAACAAATATTTGATGAAGAAAATCCATATTGGAGAGATTTCTTTTCGGATAGACAATAGAATTTTATTGGTTAAAAATGCAGGTGATGAAAATGAAAAATTATTTCTATATAAAGAACAAAGAATTGTTTGACGCAATGAAGAATGATATAGATGAATTAGAGGCAATAAAGACGGATATTGTTACAACAATAAATTTGACAAATAAGGATTGGAAATTTAAGTTTCAATATGACAAAGAGACCAATACCATACATCAATGTGTAAATGGAAGAGTATATAAGATTAGCGTGGATTATATTGGTCCATCAGATTATAATGCAAAACAAAAGGGAATTGATGATTTAACAATCTTCGACTTTTGGTATAATACAAGAAGTATTGGTGGTCATTTGATTTTTCCTACGAATAGGTATAAGGTAAATGAACAAAGTAAATCGATTAATGAAATACGAAGTTATAGGTTCAAGGAAAGAATAGATTATTTTTTATATGAATTAGCCTCGTGGTATAAAGGCGAAAACAAAGTACAAGCTTCTAAAAATGTTTTAGAAGGAAATAGAGATTGGCTTTTACAATTTGGTGACTTCTCTGGATACATAAAATTCTTTAAGTTAGAGGACTTTGTTTCTGAAAAAAACGAGGTATTTGATTTGTCGAGTTTTAATGATAATACTTATGAAGTTATTACGTGTCATCCTAATCTGGATAATACAAAGGCATATTATGAAGCTCTTTTTGCTGCGTACACCAATAATTATGGTGATTACATTAAGGGCTGTGTGAATGCAATAAAGAAACGTACAGAACGAATGGGAAAGCAAATCTTATGAATTGAAATGAGATGAGGTGTTGCTCGATAGCGACACCTCTATTTTTCTGCCCATTTTTATATTGCGTTTATCCAATTATCAAGTATAATATACTTATCAGAAACAAAGCGTTTCACATAGAAAAAGAGGTGCAGAATGAGAAGTAAAAATCCTGAACTGATGAAGAAAATATTAAAATATGCAGAGCAGTATTATCTAGATTATGGGAATTCACCTACTACTTTCAATATTGCAAAAGCACTTGATATTGCTGAATATTTCGCGTCATAAGCACCAGTGATACTCTTTATAGCCCCACCTGTATAGTTGATAGCCCTACTTGACATCAATACGCACATTAGCTCCACTTTTCTACAGAACTTCTGTACAATATACATGAGTGATAACTCAAATATACAGAAGGGAGGCCAACAATAATGGCCAATAAAATCAATGTGAAGCTCATAC